>JBKEBJ010000041.1:0-1718 GCA_047973105.1 Coprobacillaceae bacterium
TTAGCACAACAAAGAGCTGTAAAGGATTTACCAAAACGCATAACGGCATACATAAGTAGATTTTTTCTGCCATTCTCTACAGCTCTCATGAAGTTATCAATGGTTGCTCGTTGGTTAGGTCGGGGCTGCCATTCTCCAGTAGAAGCATATGTATATGTTTCTGTTAATCTGTTTTTTGAATTGTAATACTGATATCTATCAATTCTTTTTTCAAACTTGTCTTTGATATCACTTATTGCATCCGTTACCTCTATGATACCTGTATCTTTGAAGAATTCATTGGAATAATATATTCCTTCTATATCATTAGGCATTAAGCGCTTTTTGCCAAGTTCATTTTCTAAATATTGATGAACAGCATAATCTCTAAAGAAAATATCATCATTTATCCTTGCTTTTTCTCTATACTCTTCCTTTAGTGTAGGAAAATGTTTTTTCCATTCTTTTAGACGCACCGATACAGGGCGGTATGTATCACCAATCTTGAGATAATTCGG
Source organism: Coprobacillaceae bacterium (assembly GCA_047973105.1). Taxonomy (GTDB): domain Bacteria; phylum Bacillota_I; class Bacilli_A; order Erysipelotrichales; family Coprobacillaceae; genus CAKVJS01. Next base: position 498 of record JBKEBJ010000041.1, read on the forward strand.
TACTGTATTTGTAGAAAACGCATATATATGTGGCTCGACTCTTCCGACTATTAATCCATTTAAGATTTCTATATTTTCAAGCATATTTACACCTCTTTTTCTAATAGTGAGCGGTATTCGATAATACCTTTTTTCTTCCATCTAATAGCTTGCCAGTCTTTTATAATGCAATACTTAACTTGGCACGACTCTTCATTAAATAGTGTAATTTGTTCGTTTTGCCCAATGGCATTTTTATCACTATATGGAACAGTGAACTTAAGACCATCCATCTGCCAAATATTCCACGAAATAATATTTGCAATGTCTGTTAACTCGTCAATTACTGGTTTTCTATGAAACTTGTAATCTAGATTATCAATAAATGTATATAGCAAATTTTCACGTGCAAGTAATAAGTTGTCACCTTGAAATTCAAAGCCATATATGCTTTGAAAGGCTCGTACAGTCCATTTATACCATTCATCTTCTAATTCTGTGTTTTCATTAACTACACGCAGTTTTCTATCGAGAAGGCCGATTCTTCGATTTATGGGAATTGTTGTACCATCAACCGCATCATATCTGCTCACAAGGTATGGTGCTTCACCACAGGTTATTTCCATACGAGGGCTGACAACATATTTTTTCCATGTTTTATTACCCTTGCCTGAAAATTCAACTTTTGATTTATTTACTCTCCAAGATTTATATTCTTCTTGGTTAAACATTCCTTCACGATTAAACCAAGCATTGTCAATCAAATTATTCTGAGCATTGCATATCCAAGATGGAGTAAAAACCTCTGCTATATTCTTAGTTCTACTAAGTTGACTTTGCTGGCTTTTTGTAATTCTAGGTTGAATAATATTACAATCGTCAACAGTTATCAAATTGATCGTGATTTCGCATTCAGCTTTATAAAATTCACCTAAGTCCTCATAATCATCAGTTGCCCAAACAATATTTTTATTAGTAGTTCTATCTTTTAAAAGTACATCCATTATCTGTGGGTAAAAGGCGATAATGTCATTCTCTTTAATATCTATATCTATATTTGACACAATCATTCCTCATCATCTTCATCAGGTAAAAACACCAATATGTCATTAGGCGTACAAACCATAGATTTACATATTCTTTCAAACTTGTCCAAGGACATATATTGTAAAATCTTAATTATTTTTATAATATTTGATTATATATTTGATATTCGCAAAAGTTAAGAATTAGATATATCTT
>JBKEBJ010000050.1:0-20473 GCA_047973105.1 Coprobacillaceae bacterium
CGAATAAGGAGATATAATAATGAAAAAACGTTTATTTTTAATGCTTTGTTCCACATTATTTGTATTTGGATTAACAGGTTGTAGTAACGATTCTGAAGATTCTAATAAAGATGAAGTAGAAACAATGACAGTTACTGATGCGAAAGGTGAAGTGGTAATTCCAAAGGATCCTAAACGTATTGTGGATATTAGTGGAAATAGTGATATTTTATCAATTTTAGGTTATGAAGTAGTAGGGACTGCGAACTCTGATGCTTACGATTATACAAAATATCCAACGTATTTAGAAGATACTTTAGATGGAGCAGAGATTTTAGGATATAGTATGCAAGATACTATGGATATTGAAGGGATTATTGCTTTAAGTCCAGACTTAATTATTATTTCTAATGTGCAAGAAAAGATGTATGATCAATTATCAGAAGTAGCTCCAACAGTAATGTTAGAAATGGCACAAATGAATTGGCGTGATGATATTTATAGTGTTGCGAAAATATTCGATAAGGAAAAAGAAGCCGAAGCTTGGTTAGCGGATTATGATGAAAAAGCTGAGGAAGTATCTAAAGAAATTAAGGATACATATGGTGAGGATAAAACGTATTTATCATTCTTAGCTAGTGGTGGACAATTATATATATTTGAAGGTGCAGGAATTGGGAGTGTAATGTATGATGATTTAGGATTACAAAAACCAGGAAATATGCCAGCACAAGAGAATATTAGTTTACCAGTAGTTACTTATGAAGGATTAGCAGAAATTGATCCAGATTATATTTTTGTTGTTGGTACTGAAGATGACTTACAAGCTTTGGAAGATAATTCATTATGGCAAGGTATGCGTGCGGTAAAAGAAGGTAATTATATTTCTTTACCAGCTAGTCCATATTTTAATATTGGATATAGTTGTGTTGGACGTTCTTTATTCTTAGATGAAATGAAAACACACATGGCAGATATTCATGAATAAAAAGGTTATAAGTATTGCAAGCATTCTAATAGTGCTAATAGCGGCTGGTTCTATAGCCGCTATTTGCATAGGTGCTAAAACAATCTCTTTGGATACGATTTGGGATAGTATTTTCCATTTCCAAGAAGGGAATTTGGATATGCAACTGGTACGTGATGCACGAATACCAAGAGCTCTTGCAACAATTATTGTTGGTGCAGGGTTAGCCATTGCTGGTGCTGCAATGCAAGGCGTTACTCGTAATCCTATAGCTGAGCCAACCATCATGGGAGTTACGCAAGGAGCAACACTTATCGCAGTCATTGTTATTGTCAGTGCAATGTCTAGTACTTTGTTTGGAAGAACGCTAGCTGCTTTAGTTGGTGCTTTAGGGAGTGGTTTACTAATCTTAGTTTTCAGTATGCAAAATGCCAGAAATATGAGTATGTCTAGATTCATTTTAATGGGAAGTGCTCTTAGTTCTTTCTTTATTTCGATAGCGACAATTATAGCGATGATTTTTAATCGCTCTTGGGATATTGCTTTTTGGGTAGCCGGAAGTTTTCGAGTTGTTACTTGGAGTCATGTGATTTTACTATTGTTTAGTATTATATGTATTGTTATTCTAATCTTCTTATCTTATCGTATTAATATTGTGAATCTTGGAGAAGATATTGCGATTGGATTAGGTGAAAATCCTTCAAGAGTACGAATGATAGTAATATTAGTAATTATTCCAATATGTGCAATCAGTGTCTCGGTAGCAGGAAATATCGCCTTTGTAGGCTTAATTGTTCCTCATATTATTCGTCGAATCTTTGGTAATGATTATCGTTTGATTATTCCTTTTTCAATGTTGGGTGGAGCTGCATTAGTAGTAATTGCGGATATAGCTGCCCGCATGGTGAACTCTCCTTATGAAACACCTATTGGTCTATTTACTTCATTAATAGGAGTGCCATTCTTCTTATATCTAGTAAGAAAGGAGAATGGTTAGATGAAATCTTATCGAATTGTATTATGGAGTTGTATTATATTATTGGTTGGTGGATGTATAGCTAGTTTAATGATTGGAACATATCAAGTATCATTTTTAGAAATTATAGGTTTACTTACAGGAACAGCTTCTAAAGCTGCTAAAGTAGTTATTGTGGATTTACGTTTACCAAGAATTTGTATTGCGATTGTGGTAGGAATAGCACTATCTACTTGTGGGAGTATTTTACAAACTGTAACTCGTAATTCTTTGGCTGAACCTGGAGTCATTGGAATTAATGGAGGTGCTGCACTTGCTGTTACTATTTTAATTGCTATGCAAAGTGGGTTCTACTATAATAATTTAGGATTATTTACAGTACTCCTTATTCCTATTGTCGCAATTATTGGAGCTTTTGTATCTACTGCCATAATTTATGCATTAAGTTATCGTAAAGGAGTTTCACCAGTCCGATTATTACTAGTAGGCATTGGAATCAATACTGCTATTAACGCTATTATTATGGTAATGCAATTAAGTTTATCTAAAGGAAATTATAATCAAGTATTAACTTGGACAAGTGGAAGCTTATGGGGAAGTGGTTGGCAGTATGTTTGGATTAGTGCCCCTTTAATACTTATCTTATTTATAATAGCGATGTATAAAGCGAAAACACTAGATGTCATGTCTTTAGATGAGCCATTGGTTGTTTCATTAGGAATCTCGATTGAAAAAGAAAGACGTCAATTATTGATATTAGCAGTATCATGTGCTGCCTTAGCTACAGCAGTTGCTGGGAATATATCCTTTTTAGGAATTTTAGGACCACAAATAGCTAAACGTCTAGTTGGTGCTACACATCGTAAACAAATACCAGTGGGAGCTCTAATCAGTGCTTTGATTATTATTGTTGCAGATATTGCATCAAGAAATTTGTTTAGTCCATTAGAAATACCTGTTGGAATTATGATTTCCATTTTAGGTGTTCCATATTTTATTTTTTTAATGATGAAAGAGAAGTAGGAGGAAGAAATGATGGAAACTATATGTATTGAAATAAAGAACTTAGAAGTTCAATACGATACAACACCAATTATTACAAATATGAATGTTACGATTCCTAAGAATAAAATCACTATGATAATTGGTGCTAATGGATGTGGGAAATCAACCTTATTAAAAACAATAGGGCGTATTTTACAACCAAAAACTGGTGAAATTTTATTGGAGGGAAAGGATATTAAAAAACAACCTTCTAAAATCTTAGCTAAACAAATGGCAATTCTTCCACAAAATCCTACGGCTCCTAGTGGTTTGAAAGTTAGGGAGTTAGTAGCGTATGGAAGATTTCCTTATCAATCCCCTATGGGAGGATTGAAAAAAGAAGATATTAATAAAATAAACTGGGCTATGGAAGTAACAGGAATAATTGATATGGCTGATCGAATGGTTGAGTCTTTGTCTGGTGGGCAAAGACAAAGCGCTTGGATAGCTTTAACTTTGGCCCAAGAAACACCTATCTTGTTATTAGATGAACCAACAACATACTTGGACATGTCGCATCAATTAGAAATTTTACAATTACTAAAGAAATTAAATTTAGATAGTAAAATTACAATTATTATGGTTTTACATGAATTAAATAATGCAACGAAGTTTTCAGATTATCTAATTGGGATGAAAGATGGAAAATTAGTTTTTACTGGTCCGCCAAAAGAAGTAGTTAATCAAAGAAACCTAGAAGTACTATATGGGATTCAAGCAACATTACAATTAGACAAGACAAATACCTATCCAATTTGTACGGATTTTGAACTGATAAAATAAGTATATAAACTATATAAAGTGTAATACTATCTTTGTATAGTTTTTTTATGAGAAAAAGATTGACTTTTGTTGGACAGAACATATAATATATAGTACGCTATATATAAGAGGTGATATTATGCAAAGGTCTCAAAAACTAGGTGTTATCATTAAAAGGATTAATAATACTTTTGAAGCAGAACTAAATAAAATGTTAAAAAAGTATGATATTACAAAAACACAATGTGATATTTTAATGTATTTAGATAGGCACAAACATGAAAAAAATAGCCAAAGAGATATTGAAAAGTATTTTGGTATATCAAATCCAACCGTATCAGGAATATTAAATCGTTTAGAATCAAAAGAATTTATTATTCGTATGAGTTGTGAAAAAGATGCGCGGGTAAGATATATTAAATCAACAGAAAAAGCAAATACTTTAATTGGTCGAATAAAAAGTAATTTTAATTATAAAGAGGCACAATTAAAAGTTGGTCTTACACCTGAAGAAGAAGAACAATTGTTTAATTATCTAAATCGTATTCTTCAAAATATAACAAAATAGTATTTTGTTCGACAGATGTATAGCGTGCTATGTAGGGAGGAAAAATATGATAAAAACACTTTTAGCACAAGTAAAAGAGTATAAAAAAGACTCCATATTAACACCACTATTAGTGGTAGTTGAAGTTGTTCTAGAAATCGCAATTCCTTTTTTAATGTCATTAATAATTGATGAAGGAGTACAAATGGGCGATTTAAATAAAGTTATAGTATTAGGAATTATTATGTTAGTTGCGGCATTTGCATCATTAGCTGCAGGTGCTATGGCGGGAAAATACGCTGCCCAAGCATCAACAGGGTTCGCTAAGAACTTAAGAAAGGCAATGTTTTATAACATTCAAAACTTTTCGTTTGCGAATATTGATCGTTATTCTACAGCAGGTTTAGTAACACGTTTAATGACGGATGTTACTAATGTTCAAAATGCATATCAAATGATAGTTCGTGTATGTATTCGTGCACCATTAATGTTAATTTTAACAATGGTTATGATTTTTAATCTTAATAGCCAATTAGCTTTAATATTTGTTGGAGCGATTATCTTTTTGTCTATTGTATTAGGTTTTGTTATGACAAAAGCGCATCCAACATTTAAAAAAGTATTTAAAACATATGATGAATTAAATGCAACAACACAAGAAAACATCAATGGAATACGTGTAGTAAAAGCATATGTTAGAGAAGAACATGAGATTGGAAAGTTTAATAAAGTATCAACTTTGATATATAAACTTTTCAAAAAAGCAGAAAATTATTTAGTATTCAATCAACCAGCTATGCAAATATCAATGTATGGTTGTCTAATTTTGATTTCTTGGTTAGGCGCTAAGATGATTGTTAGCGATCACTTAACTACTGGTCAATTAATGAGTATGTTCACATACACTACCAATATATTAATGAGTTTAATGATGATTTCCATGGTCTTTATCATGATTGTTATGTCGATAGCTTCGATGCAACGTATTGTAGAAGTGATTAATGAAAAGTCAACGTTAGTTAATCCTGAAAATCCATCATATGAAGTAAAAGATGGTTCTATTGTTTTTGATCATGTAAGTTTTGGATATCATAATGATGCATCTAACTACAATTTACAAGATATTAATGTATCTATAAAATCAGGGCAGACAATTGGGATTCTAGGTGGAACAGGAAGTGCAAAGACTTCTTTAGTACAGTTAATTCCAAGACTATATGATGTTAATGATGGAAAAATTATTGTTGGTGGAAAAGATGTACGTGAATATGATTTAGATACATTGCGTAATCAAGTATCCATGGTATTACAGAAGAATGTTTTATTCTCAGGAACAATTAAAGAAAATCTCCGTTGGGGAAATCCTGATGCAACAGATGAACAAATTATTAAAGCTTGTCAATTAGCACAAGCTGATGAATTTATTCAACGATTCCCAGATCAATATGATACGTATATTGAACAAGGTGGAAGTAATGTTTCAGGAGGACAAAAGCAAAGATTATGTATCGCAAGAGCATTATTAAAAGATCCTAAGATTCTAATTTTAGATGATTCTACTAGTGCTGTAGATACAAAAACAGATTCGTTAATTCGTAAAGCGTTTTTAGAAGAAATCCCTGATGTAACAAAAATTATTATTGCACAACGTGTTAGTTCCGTTGAATCTGCAGATCAAATTATCGTTATGAACGATGGTAAAATTGATGCAGTAGGGACACATGATGAATTATTACAAAGCAATGTAATCTATAAAGAAGTATATGAAACGCAAAATAAAGGGGGTACATTAGATGAATAAACAAGGAAATAAAATGCCAACGTTTAAAAGGTTGATGAAGTATGTAACATCTAAGTATGCTTTAGCTTGTGTTATTGTAGTCATCTTAATATTGATAAGTACTGCTGCTAGCGTGGCTGGTTCATTATTTATTCAAAGCTTAATTGATGATTATATTACACCTTATGTATCTTCTAATAATCCAGATTTTACGCCTTTATTTAAAGCATTAACGACAATGGCTTGTATTTATTTAGTGGGTGTTGTATCAACATACGGTTTTAATAAAATACTAATCAATGTATCACAAGGTACATTAAAAACAATTCGTGATGATTTATTTGGACATATGGAAAAATTACCAATTAAATATTTTGATACCCATAATCATGGTGATATCATGTCAATTTATACTAATGATACAGATACATTACGTCAAATGATATCGCAAAGTATACCACAAGTATTAGTTTCAATTATAACAATTGTTAGTGTTTTTCTATCAATGTTAACGATTAGTATTCCTTTATCTTTGGTTAGCTTATTTGTTGTATATATCATGAAGGTAGTAGCACAAAAAGTCGCTGGTAAAAGTAGTAAATACTTCTATCAACAACAGGTGAATTTAGGTAAAGTTAATGGCTTTATTGAAGAAATGATGGAAGGACAAAAAGTAATAAAAGTCTTTACTCATGAAGAAGAAGCAAAAGAAGATTTTGATAAAGTTAATGAAGAACTTTATGAGAGTGCTAAACAAGCAAATACTTTCGCTAATATTTTAATGCCAATTATTGGGAACTTATCCTATGTCAGTTTTGTTTTAGTATCAGTATTAGGTGGTGTATTAGCGATTCAAGGTTTTGGTGGACTAACCATTGGTGCTTTAGCATCATTCTTACAATTAAACCGTTCATTTAATCAACCAATTGGACAAATATCACAACAATTGAATTCTGTTATTATGGCCTTAGCTGGTGCAGAAAGAATTTTTGAATTGTTAGATCAAGATGTAGAAGTTGATGAAGGTCGTGTTACATTAGTTAATGTTAAAGAGGAAAATGGAACATTAGTAGAAAGCGATGTTCGAACAGGGAAGTGGGCTTGGAAACATCTTCGTCAAGATAGTTCTGTTGAATATGTTCCATGGCAAGGTGATGTTCGTTTCCATGATGTTACTTTTGGTTATAATGATGAAAAAATCATTTTACATGATATTGAATTGTTTGCGAAACCAGGTGAAAAATTAGCTTTCGTAGGAGCCACTGGGGCTGGTAAGACAACAATCACAAACCTTATTAATCGTTTCTATGATATTCAAAAAGGTAGCATTACCTATGATGGTATTGATATTAAGTTAATTAAGAAAAATGATTTACGTAAATCTTTAGGTATTGTATTACAAGATACCCATCTATTTACTGGAACAATTATGGATAATATTCGTTATGGTAAATTAGATGCAACTGATGAAGAAGTTATTGCAGCGGCTAAACTAGCCAATGCTCATGAATTTATTGTTCATTTAGAGGATGGGTATAATACATCCTTAGCAGGTGATGGCGGAAGTTTATCGCAAGGACAACGCCAATTGTTGGCGATTGCTAGAGCCGCTATTGCGAACCCTCCAGTATTAATATTAGATGAGGCAACATCTAGTATTGATACAAGAACAGAGAGTATTGTTCAAAGTGGAATGGATAAGTTAATGGAAGGTAGAACGGTTTTCGTTATAGCCCATCGTTTATCTACTATTAAAAATTCAGATGCTATTATGGTACTAGATCAAGGGCGTATTATTGAACGAGGAAATCATGATGAACTGATTGAACAAAAAGGAACATATTACGGCTTATATACAGGTGGATTTGAATTGGAATAAAGAAGAAGCGAGAGCTTCTTTTTATAGTAGTGTGATTTCTTAGTTTGTTTCAATCCTAGAAAAATAGTAGGCATCATTATTAAAATGTAGTATGCTTATACATAAAGGAGAATATTGGGATGAATGTAAAATGTTTAATATTTGATATGGATGGATTAATGTTTGATAGTGAAAGAATAGCTGGTGAAGCATATAAAAGAGCAGCTAAAGAACATGGGTATGATGTTAAAGATGAAACTCGCTATCAACTGTTAGGGAGAAGTAAAACAGATGGACATAGAATTATAATGGAATTGATGGGTGAAGATTATCCAGCAGTGGAAGTTGGAGAACTATCACGTAAATATAAAGATGAACATATAAATGCACATGGTTTACCAGTAAAAAGAGGATTGGTTGAATTATTAGATTTTGCTAAAGGAAAAGGAATGCATATAGCAGTTGCTTCTTCTTCAGATAAGTCAGTTATTGAATGGTATTTAGGACTAACCAATTTAACTGCATATTTTGATTTTATTATTTCTGGTGATCAGGTAGTACATAGTAAACCAAATCCAGAGATATTTTTAAAAGTGTGTTCACACTTCAATATAGATACAAGCGAAGCATTAGTGTTAGAAGATTCTAAAAGTGGAATTTTAGCAGCAGTTAATGGAAATATACCTGTAATATGTATTCCGGATATTTTAGAACATGAGGAAGATATTACTAAATTAACATATAGAACCTTACCAGATTTATCTTGTGTAATAGATGTATTACAATAATATTATATAGATTTCAAAAATAGAAATTTTGTTTACTATTATTACTGGATTTTATAAAATATAACTATACTGTCAGAAGGAGACTATAAAAATGAAAAAAAGTGTATTATTAGATATGCGCTATGCCTTTATTCAAGCAGTATACTTGATGTTGTTTTGTGCAACGGTTGGGTATGCTTCCGTATTTTTATTAAATAGTGGCTTTAACAATTCAATGATTGGAATTGTTCTATCATTGTCTAATGTGTTCGCTGTAATATTACAACCTTTAGTAGCTAGTTACATGGATAGAACAACCAAGATTACACTAAGTCAATTAGTGAGTTATGCAGTGATTGGGATGGGAGTTGTATCTTTTCTAGTTTATATTTTAGCGGGTGTACAAATCGCATTATTAATATTTGTAATTGCCTTATTTACAAGTGTTATTACATTAATGCCTTTTGTGAATTCCTTATCTTTTGCCTTTGAAAAACGTGGATATGATATTAACTTTGGTTTGGCTAGAGGAATTGGTTCTGCTTCTTATGCAGTAACATCATTAGTATTAGGAAATGTGTTAGAGAGCTATGATGCTAGTATGTTACCAATATTCTATATCGTAATATCTGTTATATTATGGTATAGCGTATTTAGCTTTAAAGTTCCAAAGGGAGTAGAAGTAATTGAAGAAGAGGTTGTTGAAGAAAAAAAGGAACAATTATCTTTAGGACAGTTCTTTAAGAAATATTCTAAATTTATGTTCTTATTATTGGGAGTTGTTTTTGTTTATTTTGATCATACAATGATTAATAACTTCTTCATTCAAATAATAGAGAATGTTGGTGGAACAAGCTCGGATATGGGAAATGCAGTATTCCTTGCGGCATTAGTTGAATTACCAACAATGGCTATATTTGCTAAGCTATGTAAGAAAATTGATTGTGGAAAATTATTAATAATTTCTGGAATCTTCTATTCCGTAAAACATGTGCTTACATTTTTCGCAACAAGTGTAACAATGATATATATTGCTCAAAGTATTCAAATATTGGCGTATGCATTATTTATTCCTGCATCTGTATACTATGTTAGTAAATTAGTGGATCGCAGTGATTTAACTAAGGGACAAGCAATGATGACAGGGGCAATGACATTAAGTGGAGTATTTGCTTCTTTATTAGGAGGAATCTTATTAGATGTAGTAGGCGCTAGTAACATGTTATTAATTGGAGCAATACTATCTGTAATTGGAAGTATTATTATGTTCTTTACAACTGAAAAAGTTGAAAAATAACGAGGGTATCCTCGTTATTTCTTATAAAAAGCCTAAAATATCATATTAAATAAATTTATAAAATATGGAACAAAAATGTTCCTTTTTTATATGCTAAGAATTTCTATGTCTCATCTTACTAATAACTATCTTATGAATATGATAAAAATATCATATAAATTCATTCATTTTTTCTACAAGTATAGCTACCCAAGGATTTCCAGTATGGTTATTAAATTTATAAAAGATATATTCTTTACCAACTGGAATCTTATGCTTACATTCATAGTCAGTTATCCTAATTGCAATATGGATACCACCCTTTTGAAAATATGCAGAATAATTATTATCACTTGGATGATAGAAAGATATATCTGTACATTTTGCATGAAATATCCATATATCCGATTGTTTTTCAGGATACAGATAAGGTTTGAATTTTTTATATTTTAAAATGAAAAATATAGAAAATAATAGTATAAATAGACTGTACCACATTTTTATTGATTATATATAAAAAACCAATAAATAAAACAAAAAGAATGACAGCAGGAACAAAAATCAATACTCTAGCAACTTTTGCTTGTGCGATACCATGACTATATTTGTTAATAGCTTTTACAAGTTTTTGTTTAGTGATTAAATCTGCTTGTTCCCATTTTATCCGACTATTTTTACCTTCAACTTTATTGAAATATCTTGTTCCCATAGATGAACTCCTTCTTGCGATATACTTTTATTATACATGAAAATACAATATAAAAAGGGTTATTAGACCTTCTTATGGCAATAAAAAGACAAAACAAATCTTTGCCTTTTTAGAATTATGTAGTTAATTTATCTTTTTTCTTAACAGTTAATTCATGATTAGCGAAATCAATAATAATATCAAATAACTTGAATAATACTGTCTTTGAAGAAAATGTAGTACTTGTATATTTAGGAGTAATAAAGAAGTACTGCATAACTTGATCAATCTCTTGAATTTTATCTTTTACTTCTTTAACTGTTATATTCTTATTTTTAATATCATTAATTATGTTTTCTAAATAACTTGTAATCCAAGGTAATGTAGTGTTGAATAAAGAAGAAACTAAATGTAGTTTAAGATCTATTGTAATATCTTCGTCTAAGATTTCATATATTTTTTCAATGTATAAATTAGGTGTTTCGATAGGCTTAGGAAGACGTTTTGTATACATTTCAATTTGTTTATTCAAACTTTCAATTTGAAATAATGCTTGAGGTAAATAGTCATGGGCAGTATCATCAACAGTACGAATTAACTTTAAATTATCTCTTGATAAATCCAATATTTCTTCTAACACCTCTTCTGCATGTATATTTGTAGAGGTTTTTTTCATTTTTGGATAACTAGTATCTGTATCTAATTTATGTAATTCAGACTCTAATGTTGGATACCAAACATCAAAGGCTTTGTTAAAACGCTTTTCAGATATACTAGATTTTCCACAAGCTTTATTCATTGTATTCATTAAACGCTTAATATCTTCTTTTTGAAATATTGTTGATTGGAATTGCAATATTGGTCCATGCACTTCAGAGCGTTTGATATCAAATAAAAATGGACTAACAAATGATTTATTGATTGTTTTAGATAAGGCCCCAGCTTCAAAGGATAGCCATGGAGCTTCAATGTTTTCTTTAGTTACACATACAATACCAAAACTAGAATTCTCTAATTCTTTTGCAATATCACTACTCCATCTAGTTCCCTTATCGATATCTTCGGAAGAAACATATGGTTCAATTGATTGTATAACAGAAGGTAACCACTCTTTAAAGATGAGGGCAATTCTCTGACTTTTTTCTCCTGACCAACTTAAAAATACTTTCATAATTTTCCTCCTTGTTAAAAGATGTTTATATTATATAATAACAAATAGTAAATTAAGATACTATTTGCGATAAAATGTCGTTATTTGCAGTAATGTCATAGAAGTATGTAATTATAATGAATAGCATGAAGTTTTCTGTTTGGGAAAAACAATAAAAATAAATAATAAATATTGATAAATAATAAAAAACAAGATATGATTATGATGAAAAGTAAAGGAGTGATACTATGGAAAACTTGTATATGAGTAGACGAGTTAAACGATTAAAAGAAAATGCTTTACAATCAAAAAGATACGCGTCTATTGAACAGGCTAGAATAATAACAAATACTTATAAACAAAATCCAGATAAATCAAGAATTATTCAAAGAGCTTTATCTCTAAAGAATGCATTAGAAAATTTAGAAATTGGTGTGATGAAAGAAGAACTAATTGTAGGTAATCGTACATTAGGTATTCGTGATGGTGTTATTTTTCCAGAGAGTGGAAGTAATTGGATTGATAAGGAGTTTGAAAGCTTACCAGCCAGACCACAAGATAAATTTCAAGTTCATAAAGAAGATATTGAAGAATTTAGAAATGATATTTTTCCTTTTTGGCAAGGTAAATCAATGGAAGATATTATTGTTGAACGTTATGGAGATGAGATTAATAAAATAGCGAAGGTTGTTAAAATAAATCAAAAAGATCATGCTCAAGGACATATATGTCCTGATGTTAAAACATGGCTTGAAAAAGGACCAACTATTTTAAAGAAAGAAGCCAATATGGCACTAAAACAAAGTCCAAATAATCATGATTTCTATCAATCTATCGTATATGTCATGGAAGGTGTTGAACATTTCATGAAGCGATATTATCGTTATATAATAGAAGATTTGAAAGTAAATATTGAAGATGATTTGTATCAAGTAGCAATGAATTGTAAAAATCTTAGTGAACGTCCACCTCTAAATTTTCATGAAGCAGTGCAATCTGTATGGTTTTTATTTGTAATATTGCATATGGAGTCTAATGCTTCATCATTTTCACCAGGTAGAATGGATATGTATTTATCTTCTTTCTATCAAAAGGATATTGAACAAGGCATTATTACAAAACAAAGAGCATTGGAAATTATAGAGTGTTTGTGGGTGAAGTTTAATGAGATTGTCTACCTACGCAATCAACATAGTGCCAAGTTTTTTGCAGGATTTCCAATTGGATTTAATGTTGCATTAGGAGGACAAAATGAATTTGGAAATCCTTATGAAAATGAGCTAACATATTTATTCTTAAAAGCACAAGAACATTTGGGTTTACCACAGCCCAATATTTCTGTTCGTTTGCATAAAAAAACAAGTGAAAAATTATTGAAAACTGCGATTGAAGTAATCGCTAAAGGAAGTGGTATGCCCCAATTCTTTAACGATGAGGCTATTATTCAACCAATGATAGCCTTAGGTATTGAAGAAAAAGATGCTAGAGATTATGCGATTGTGGGATGTGTGGAATTAACTACGCAAGGAAACAATTTAGGGTGGAGTGATGCCGCTATGTTTAATCTAAATAAAGTATTAGAATTAACACTAAATAATGGAAAATGTTTATTAACTAATAAAGCAATAGGTTTAGATTTAGGAAACCTAACAACATACCAAAGTTTCAATGATTTAGAAGAGGCTTTTAAAAAACAAACCCAATACTTTATTGAGAAAATGATTACGGCTTGTGAGGTAGTTGAGCATGCACATCAAGACTGTCTACCTACACCATTTCTATCAAGTGTTATTCAGGATTGCATGAAAAATGGTACGGATGTAACTGCAGGTGGAGCAAAGTATAATTTATCTGGAATTCAGATGATTCAAGTAGCTAATTTAGCAGATAGTTTTGCAGTATTAAAGCAATTAGTATTTGATGAAAATAAAATTGGTAAAGAAGAAATGTTACAAGCTTTGCAAGAAGATTTTAAAGGACATGATATAACAAAAGCAATGATTGAAAACTTAGTTCCTAAATATGGCAATGACGTGGCTTGGGTTGATAATCTAGGCTCTAAATGGGCGACTTTCTTTAGGGGGCAATTACGAGGTAAAGTAAATTATCGAGGTGGAAAATATCATACAGGAATGTATACTGTTTCAGCACATGTACCAATGGGTGAAAATGTTGGTGCTAGTCCTGATGGACGTCATGCAAAAACACCTTTAGCTGATGGGGGAATGTCACCTGTATATGGACGTGACAAAGAAGGTCCAACGGCAGTATTAAAATCTGTATCTAGATTAAATAATGATTTAACTACGAATGGTGGATTACTGAATATGAAATTTTTACCAGAATTCTTTGATGCAGAAGGTATTAATAAATTCGCATTAATGTTACGTGCCTTTGTAGATCTAGAAATCCCACATATTCAATTTAATGTAGTTCGTAAAGAAGATTTATTAGCGGCCCAAAAACAACCTGAATTATATCGTGGATTAACCATTCGAGTAGCCGGATATACTGCTTACTTTGTTGAATTAGCTTCGGAATTACAAAATGAAATTATCGCAAGAATAAGTTATGGAAATATCTAATAAAGGGCTAGTTTTTTCAATCAAACGTTTTGCGATTCATGATGGTCAAGGAATTCGAACAACTATTTTTCTAAAAGGCTGTAACCTTCGTTGTGTCTGGTGTCATAATCCAGAAGGATTAGAATTACAATCTCAAATAATTGTTAATCATAAAAAATGTATATATTGTCATCGTTGCATTGGCATAGATAAAAAACAAGTGATGATTGATACTGGCACTACTATGAATATTAAGAATCAAGATGGTATGAAGTATCAAGAGTATATAGATATTTGTCCAACTGGCGCCATTCAATGGGATTCTACATACTATAGTGTAGAACAGTTAATGGAAGAACTGTTAAAAGATAAAGTGTTTTTTAAACATGGGGGAGGAGTTACTATTTCTGGTGGTGAACCTCTATTACAAATTGATTTTGTTGTAATGTTATTAAAAGCTTGCAAAGAGTTAAACATTCATACAGCAATCGAAACTGCGTTGCATATTCCCTTATCAAATATTCAAAAAGTACTGCCATATGTTGATACAATCTATTGTGATATCAAAGAAATAGATAATACATTACATCAACAATTTACAAAAGTTAGAAATATAATGATTTTGGATAATATTAAATATCTTTTAACTTCTAATGATGCTTATAAAGTTATTATTCGAACACCTTTGATTCCAAGACATACAGCTTCAAAAGGAAATATAATAGGAATAGCTAAATTCATTAAAAAATACAATCCGAATGTATTTTACGAATTATTAAATTACAATCCTTTAGCTGTTTCTAAATATTTAGATTTAAAACAAGCGTTTTGTTTAGATATTAATGTTCCTAAATATACACTAGAGGAAATGGAACAATATAAATTGTTAGTAAAAGAACAAGGACTAAAGAATGTAATATAAAAAACTTATTGTAAATAATAAGTTTTTTTATTGATAACTTTTATTTTCATTATTGATGTGGAAAGTAGTTGTTATATATCAGAATATATATAAATGTTATAGTGAAAAAGTAAGGTAAATAGCTATTACTTTAAAAGGAGGAACTATGATTCGGATAAATCAAAAACAGAAACAATTTCTAGAATTGTTACTTAATCAGTATGATTTTAAACCTATATCTTATTTTGCAGATATATTACATGTTTCCTCTCGCTCAATTCATAATTATATTTTAGTTATTAATGAATATATCTGTCCAATGAATTTGAGTGTTGAGACTAAACAAGGGACAGGTATTCAATTAGTAGGTAATACTAACGAGCGAATGGAAGTATTAAATACTTTATATAAACAAAAGAATGAAATAGAAGAATATACAACAGTAAGAAGGCAAAATATAATTGCTAGAATGTTGATATTTGAAGAACAAGTAGTAACACATCAAAAGTTAGCAGATATGTTTTACGTTAGTACAACTTCTATTTCTAAAGATTTGAATAAAATTGCTTCTTGTTTTGATGATTCTACAGCACACATTGAATCTTCAAAAAAAGGAACTGCTCTAGTAGGGAACGAATTGCAGAAACAAAGAACTATGATATTGTATATGGAATGTCTTTTACAACAAAATCAAATATTTGTAGAAGATATCTATATGACAAAAGGAATTGATTTTTTAAAAGAGTACTTTGATAAAAAGGTAATTGCATGTGCCTATCAAAACTTACAAAAAATTCAAGATATCTATCATGTCGTTATTCCAGAGAAATATCGTAATTCCTTACTTATGATGATGCTTATATTTTTAACACGATTGTTAAAAGATAAACATCCAGTTATTAGTCGTAATTTTATATTTGAAGAAATTAAAAACTTAGATACGTATTTTATTGCTGAAGAATTATTGATATTGTGTCGTAAACAGTTACCAATAACATATCAGGAATCTGATATTGACTACTTTAATAAACAATTAATAGCACACAGTATTCAATTATCTTATCAAGAAAATGAAGAAGAGAAAAAATATACAGATGTTGTAAAACAATTAATCTCAATAATGAGTGATGTATTAGAAGTAAACTTACGTGATGATGAGGTGCTATATAAGAATGTAATCATGCATTTTGTACCAATGCTATATCGATTAAAAATGAATATTACTATTAAAAACCCAATCTTAAATGAAATTAGAGAACAATATTCCATTGTATTTAGTGGAATGTGGTATGCAATGTCAACCATTGAAACAATGTTGGATGTAAAAATAACGGATGATGAAATTTCATTTTTGGCAGTACATTTTCAAATCGCTGTTGAAAGAAATTATAATGGTAAAAAAATTCTTATTGTATGCCCTAATGGAATTGGTATTTCGGAACTTATATTTAATAAAATAAAAAAGATTATTCCCTCACAAGATACAATTGAGATTACTACAAGTAAACAATTATCAACTAATGATCTAAGTCAAATTGACTTTATCATTACAGCCATTGATTTATATATTCCTAAAGTACCAATCATTAAAGTTAGTTCTTTAGTGAATAATAATGATATTAGAAATATTACAAATATGTATACAGATTTATTTTATAGAAATACCGAAAAAATAGATAAAGAATATAATTTCACTAAGGTGAACGCTTTAATTGATAAAGATTATATTTTTCTAGATAGGGATTTCACAACAAGAGAACAATGTTTATCATTCTTAACAACTGTGTTAACAAAGGGGAATATTGTTGATGCATATTTCCAAGAATCCGTTTTTTCTCGTGAGGAGCAAGGAGAAACTGACTTATCTTCAGGAGTGGCATTACCACATGCTTCACCAGTTCATGTATTGAATAGCAAACTTGCTATATTAACACTAAAAAATAAAATACTGTGGCAAAGCCAAAAAGTAGATGTTGTACTACTCTTATGTCTAAGTAAGAAAGATAGTCAACAAGTAAAATCTATATTATCAGAAGTATATACACTCATTAAATCAAGTGAAAGTGTAGAATATTATTTCAGTAAGAAAACCAAAGAAGAAATATTACATTTCTTTAAAACAAAAGAAGAGTTAGGGGAAGTCATAAAATGAAAGAAGTTATTACAGAAAGATTAGTTTGTTTAGATGTAAAAGCTAATACTAAAGAAGTGGTGATTGGTCAATTAGCCAATTTAATTTATGAAGATGATCGTATTGATGATTTAAAAGGTTATATCGATAGTGTTATTTCAAGAGAAGAGTTGACATCTACAGGTATTGGTTTTGGTATTGCGATACCTCATGGTAAATGTAAGCATGTAAAACAAACAACGATTGCTTTTGGACGCATACCAAAAGGAATGGATTGGAATAGTTTAGATAATCAACCTGTGCAATCCATTATTTTATTGGCTATACCAGAAGCGAATTCTGGTGATGAACATCTACGTTTATTAGCTAGTATTTCGCGTAAATTAATCCATGAAGAATTTAGAAATACATTATCAAATTGCAATGATATAAATGAAATTAGCACATTATTGAACACATGTGTATAAAGGAGAAAATAAATGAAAATTGTAGCAGTAACAGCTTGTCCATCAGGGGTGGCACACACATATTTAGCAGCTGAAAGTTTAGAAGTAGCAGCAAAAAAATTAGGTATTACAATGCATGTTGAAACACAAGGTTCTATTGGAATTGAAAATGAAATTACGAAAAAAGAAATAGAAGAGGCTAACGCTGTCATATTAACAAATAATATTGGAATTAAGAATGAAGATCGTTTTAAAGGTAAACCAGTAGTACGTGTTAGTGCTGGTGATTGTATTAATAAGGCGGAAGCAATTTTAACAAAACTAAAAGAGAAACTACAAGGATAAAATAACGAGGAGAAAAACTATGAAAGAAGCAGTGAGTTTATTAAAAGATTCTAGAAAACATATGATGTCGGGAGTATCATATATGATTCCTTTCGTTGTTGCAGGAGGGGTATTATTAGCTTTGAGTGTATTATTTTCTGGGAATGCGTCAGTACCTTCAGAAGGAATATTAGCGGATATCGCTAATATAGGAATTGCGGGACTTGGATTAATGGTTCCTATATTATCAGGATACATTGCCTTTTCTATGGCGGATCGACCAGGAATAGCACCAGGGGTTATTGGTGGTGTTATCGCTTCTAATATTGGGGCAGGATTTTTAGGAGGAATTGTTTCAGGATTATTAGCAGGTATTGTTGTAACATATTTAAAAAAGATCAAACTATCACCTAGCTTACGCTCATTAATGCCTATATTCATTATTCCGTTATGTGGAACAATGATTGTTGGAGGGTTGATGTATTGGGTAGTAGGAACTCCAATCTCATCATTAATGACAACATTAACGAATTGGTTAGAAACGCTTGGAACAGGAAACATGGTTGTATTAGGACTTGTTTTAGGCGCTATGATCGCTGCTGACTTAGGTGGACCAATTAATAAGGTTGCATTTGGATTTGGTTCAGCAATGGTCGGAACCCTTGATGCAACAACTGGAATGCCTAGTGATACAGCATTAACGATTATGGCGGGGATTGGAGTGGCTATTTGTATTCCGCCATTAGCGATGGGCTTAGCAACATTAGTTGCGCCAAAAAAGTTCACTTCAGAAGAAAGAAACTCTGGAAAAGCAGCAATTATTATGGGGGCTGTAGGAATATCAGAAGGAGCTATTCCTTTTGCAGCAAGTGATCCAATGCGTGTCATCCCAGCAAATATTATTGGTAGTGCGATTGGCGCTTCTATTGCAATGGTATTAGGTGCTGGAAATCCTGCTCCATGGGGTGGTTGGATTGTTGCTCCAGTAGCTCAAAATCCTGCAATGTATATTGTAGCAACTTTAATTGGTGCTGTAATTACTGCAGGTATAGTAGTCGTATTAAAAAAAGAAGTAAATGAAGAAGTAGAAGAAATAACTACTAATACTGAAATAGAACTAGATTTAGAGATTTTATAAAGATAAGAGTATTTCCATTCGTGGAAATATTTTTATTATATAAGGATATAGTTGTTAAAATCTTATATGCACAAAAGTGCAAATAAAGTTATTAACACAACATATGTTTGTTCAAAAGTGTTGGTTTTATAATGTTTAATAAGATTGGAACTGCTATAGATGGTTATAAGCTATTGAAAAGAGGGGCGGGTTTTATTATTCTTTATGCAAGAAGGAGGAAAGCATATGAAATATGTAACAATGGATATCGGCATAAAGAAGTCAAAGGTGGCCTTATTTAATGATTGTTTAGATATGATTCATTATCATCAAGTAGATAATACCTACAGTTCAATTGAAGAAAGTTTAGATGTGTTAATTGATTTTATTACAAGATTTGATTATGAGTATGACAAAGTAAGTTTAGGATATTGTTTATCAGATAGTATAAATCCAAAAGTAATTCAAAAATATATTTCAGAAAAAAGTAACAAACCAGTAATAATAGAAGATAGTAATAATATAGCAGCTTTGGTAGAATCAAACAGGGGAGCTGGAAAAATGAGTGACAGTGTATATTATCTCACTCTTGCGGATACCATTAACGGGGTTTTGGTACATCAAAATAACATTGTGCATTCTAAAGTTTTGCAAAAGGATATATCAAAACATACAGAATTATCAATATTACAAATATTAGAAAAAGATATATGTTTAGTGAATAATACGTGTCCGATAGATACATTGATAGTTGATGGGCCATTATTAAAGAAATATTCAACACTATTTAGTTCCTTACAGACAATATTAAGTAAGCATTGTGAGTTACAAAAAGTATTTATGACAACAAGTCATTTTAAAGAAAATGCAGTATTGTTTGGAGCTATAACAATGTCTTAAAATGAACTTATAAGTATATAATCTTGCAGCTATCTTATCATAGTGAAAATATTATGCATATTGCATACCAAGAATTTTACTAATAACAAATACTCTATATAAAACCATATCAATACTAAAAATGAAAGATAGTTGCAAAGTTATATAGTATAAAAAGAAAGGAAAACACTTCCTTTCTTTTTAGTTATGACAATATATATAATAATCTTGTATTATCATTTTATTTATTTTTTTGTTATTATGATGATAAGGAGGTGAGAACATGCGAAGTTTAGATGTAGTAAATATTTTACGTG
>JBKEBJ010000100.1:0-3700 GCA_047973105.1 Coprobacillaceae bacterium
TACTCTATGCACCAAGAAGGCTTTAGTTTTATCCTTTTAATATAAGAGTACTGATAGTTAGGTTAACTTAATTTTAATACCAAAGAACTTCATTATATTAAAAGTATTGAGAAAAGGGGAAATATGCAGTCATCATAAGCCATAGATAGAATTTTATATTCCCCTCCTTAAAATTTATAAAGTAAAACAATAAAAATATAATTTCTCTTTTTATTTCCCATACGAAATGAGAAGAGATTTTGATTTTTTAAGTAATCATGGGATTTCTATTAGTAATCTAACTAGATGGGGTAGAAAGCTTAAAGATAGTAATAATACCTTTCGTGGAAGTGGCAACTACACTAGTAATTGTGAAAAAATGCGATAGTGATTATATAAGGGAAGCAGAGGTATAGGATGAGAAAAGAACTTTTGAGAGTAATTGAAAAGTATATTAATGGAGATATTGATAATGAACAAGCCATTGTTCAAAGTAAAGAATATATAGAAAATGGAAAAGACTTTATAGATACTAAGAATGGTGATGATATATTAGATGTATTTAGTAATATCCTCTTTTTACTTATGTCTAGTGCAGATATTGATCAAATTATAAATTTAAAAGAGGAACTAGAATTACTACTAGAGGATAGAGATGAAGAATACCAAATGTATAGTTAATGTATTTATACTACTGAATTGATGAGAATAGGTATGGAAGGTAACACATAAACCAGAGTGACATCCTCGAAGGAACCAAAGGAAAATAATATTAAAAGGGCAAGAGTAAATAGCGAGATTGCTAGAAAGATTCAAAATTTTCATAAAAAGAAATATAGTGAATCTGCATTATTTATAGAAGTTAATCAACTTACAAAGTTAAAAGAAAGAAGGAAGATATATGAAAATTAATATAACTGTTGACAATTCTAACGAATTATTGACCTTGTATTCGGCCTCTGAATTAGTACAGGCTATCCGACAATTGCCTGTTGAAACAGAAAATGTTGTAATACTAGAAACAGAAAATGAAGTACCTATTAATGGTCTTATATCTTTAGCTGCTTATCATTATTCAACAAGATCTGAGACAACGAAAGTATCGTTCTTTAAAAGAAAAACGACTAGTACAGGTATTACTAAGAGTTACTATCGAGTGCAAGTAGAGATGATGGGGAAAAATGGAAAGACTAGAGATTATTATCTTACGGAATCTATCGATGAGGTATGTAATATATTAACTACTTTCTATGACTATCAAATTACTCCTAATATAACAAACTGGATAGAATACTAATCATATACTTCAATACTGCTAAGAAAACAATAAAAAGGTTGGGAAATAGAATGGATATAAGAGAGATTAAATATGTAATACCAATTATTGTTTGAATTATTTATATTTATTTAGTAAGTAGAATAATAAAAAAGAAGAATAAAGAAATAGATGATTGGAAGCAAGAGATGAAAGAAACTGGTAGGACAGAGAAAGCCTATCTTATTAAGAGATATCTGTATGATTCAGAAATAGAAACTAGTCAAGTCTATTATATGAATGGAAAAGTATTTAATCCAAGGAGGAAATCTAATCCAAGGAGGAGAATGGTGCCGAAAAGTAGTGCTACAAGGATGGCTGGTATTTATAAATTCACTATTTTTCCTAATCCGGAAGAAATTAAAGTGATAGCCATATATGCACATTACTTACCAGCAGAAATAACAGTCTATTGGGATGAAGGAGAGTCTAAAAAATATATATACAGACAATAGTTATACATATCTAAAAGGTCCGGTTATTTGGATTGCAGCGCTATCTGCTGGATGGCTTATATTGTTAATTGTACAACTAATAATGGTGATAATTGAGGCTATAT
The DNA here is from genome assembly GCA_047973105.1 of Coprobacillaceae bacterium. Lineage (GTDB taxonomy): Bacteria > Bacillota_I > Bacilli_A > Erysipelotrichales > Coprobacillaceae > CAKVJS01. The sequence continues at coordinate 1,854 of JBKEBJ010000100.1, forward strand.
AGTATCTATTGCATAGAGTAACCGTATACCTTATTATAAAAACATATGATCTAATAAAAGTTAATATAGATAATCATAATTCACTAAAATAAATTCGTTTATTTTGCTTTAAAAGTTGGTTATGATTCGACATCAATAATAGTACTATTATGTTATATAAAACAGTCATATCAACGTTGCTGTTATTGCATATTAAACAGAAAAAACAGGTGTGATGAAAATACTATTTATCCGTCTTCTTTTCCCCATATTTTCTCGATATTTTTGGGAAAAACGTATATATTTTATGGTATAATATGAGTGGAAAAATGCCATTAAAAATGACTGTATTATGTTTTTACTTCAATGAGAAATAGAAGTAGACATAGTGAATTTTTTAGGACAGTGGTAATATAGAAAGGATACATGAAAATGAAACATAAAATAATAAAACGAGATTATTTTTCTCGTTCAAAAGTTATGAAGGGGTACGTTATCTTATTAGCACTTGTCTTAATATTTATGGTAAGTTTTAATGAAATACAAACGATTGCTTCTGAAAACAATGAAGGTGATACACAATTAGTTATGGAAGATGAAAATAATATATCTACAGATTTGATAGAAGAGGAAGATAGTGTATCTTCGATATTACTTGAAGAAGAAAATGAAGTATTTGATGATGTTGAGGAAGACATATTATTGTCAGAAACTGTTGAAGAAGAGAAAGTAAATATACTTTCTGAAACGATTTCTACATACGATGTATATACAGCTGATGTTACAGTAACGGTATCTACTTTTGAGGAGTTAAAGGCAGCTATCGCAAATACTGGAGGATTAATAACTACAGCTATTCTTATAGAAGGAAATCTGACTGGAAGTGGAAGTACTAGCCCATTAAGCTTTGTTGGTACAAAAACTATTATCCTAGCTCCTGCAGATGGGGTAGAGTCAGTAACGCTTTCTGATTGTTATTTTAAGTTGGAAGGAAATGTAGAATTACAACTACATAATATTCATGCAACAGGTAACGCTAGTAATTCAGTAATTGGTGTACAAATAATGAACGATTCCCATTTGATTTTAAACAACAGTACGTTATCAAATTATAAAGGTGGCTCAAGTGGTGGAGCTATCTATATGAAAACAAGTAATAATTATGTTCCAAAACTTACATTAACTAACAATTCAAGTATATATAATAATAGTGCTGCTAGTGGAGCAGCAGTTCTGGCAGAAGCCAAAGCGGTTATTACAATTACAGATTCAATAATTAGTAATAATGTGGCTTCTAGTTATGGTGGAGCTATACATGCAATAAAAGGGAGCACTACGATAAATATTACAAACAGTAATTTCCATTCAAATAGTGGAAGGGCTGGTGCAGGAATTTATGTATTAAATACAGGAACAAATATTTCAGTTACTGGGGGAAGTTTTTATATTAATGTCTCTACCACTGGTGGTGGAGCTATTTATGGACAAAGTATTGATACTGTAACTATTAAAAACTGTAATATTTATGAGAATCAAGCAACTTCATCAAGTGGCGGAGGTGCAGGATTGTATTTACGAATTATAGATACTGTTGTTATTCAAGAAAGTACTATTAATAATAATACAACTGCGGATTCTGGTGGTGGGGTTTTAGCCTATGCAGTAGCGTCTTTAACGATTGAAGGTGGAACAATAAATGGAAATACAGCCTATAATGGTGGAGGGGTATATTGTGGGGCTAATAGTACACAAGGGACAATGACATTAAAAGGTGTTGAAATATCAGAAAATAAAGCAGCTGGTGGAGTTGGAGCTAATGGTGCAGGAATGTATCTATTTGGTTATGACAATTATTATGTCTATGAACT
>JBKEBJ010000107.1:0-2344 GCA_047973105.1 Coprobacillaceae bacterium
GATGCAATTTTACAAATTGGTTTACCTGGTGGTTATGGTTTTTATGGTGTTGCTGATATTTTAAGTGGAGATGCAAACCCATCTGGCCACCTAACAAATATTTATGCAGTAGATAATTCTAATTCTCCTGCTGCACAAAACTATGGAGATTTACAATATACAAATGCAAATTCTGAAATATCTATGAATTCTGCTTTAGTTGAAGCAGAGGGAATTTATACTGGCTATAAATACTATGAAACAAGATATACAGATACAGTTTTAGGATTAGGAAATGCTAACTCTACAGCAGGCAGTTCAACAGATGGCGAGTGGACGTATAATACAGAAGTTTCCTATCCTTTTGGTTATGGACTATCTTATACAACTTTTGAGCAAAAACTAAACTCTGTAAATGTAGATTTAGAAAGCAGAACAGTTACAGTAGAAGTTGCAGTTACCAATACAGGTTCAGTAGCAGGTAAGAATGCTGTGCAATTATATGTTTCTTTGCCATATACTGAATATGATAAAGCTAATTTGATTGAAAAAGCTTCAATTCAATTACTTGATTATGGTAAAACTGAAATTTTACAACCAGGTGAATCTGTTACTTTAACTTTAACGGCAGATGCACAAGATATGGCAAGTTGGGATAGTGGAATAGATAATATTGGTGGTACAAAAGGATCTTATATTCTTGATGATGGTACATATTATTTTACTGTTGGCAATGGTTCAAATGAAGCAAATAACAATATTTTAGCGACACAAGGTTATACAGTTGCAAATGGTATGACTTCTGATGGTGATGCTTCTAATGTTTTAACTTGGGAATTAAATAATTTTGATAAAGAGTCTTTTGCTTATTCTATAAATGGAACTTTGGTTGAAAACCAACTTGAAGATTTGGATCTTAATTATTACATGCCTAACACAGTAACATATTTAACTCGAAATGACTGGGAAGGTACTTTCCCTATAACTTACAAGGGTTTAACAGCTACAGATGAAATGCTCGAAATACTTGATAATGATACTTATGAAATTACAGCAAATGGTAATGTAGAAGAAGTTACTTTTAATGCAGATAATGGATTAGTTTTAGCAGATTTAAAAGGCGAAACAGATATAGATAGCGAAGGTTATGATCTTTTGTTAGATCAAATAAGTCTTGAAGAAGCTATGATACGTACAGGTTTTGGTGGCACAAGTACAAAAGCTATACCTTCTATCATGTCTCCAGAAGTTATTCAAAATGATGGACCAAATGGTATCTATTCTTATACTTTGGGTCAATATGCTAATTTCGATAGTTCTACAACAGATCCATATGTTGTATCTGAAGGCGATAAAAACTTAGAATATAAATTTGGTACAATGACAAATGAAACAGTAATTGCACAAACATTTAATAAAGATATAGCTAAAGAATATGGGCAAATTTGTGGTAATTATTCTTTGTGGGCTAATCTTACAATATATTGGGGTGCAGGAACAAATCTACACCGTTTACCATATAATGCAAGAAACCATGAGTATTATTCAGAAGATCCTGTTTTAACAGCTGGACAAGGTTCTAACTTTGTTTCTGGTGGCTTGGAATATGGTTTGATTATTGCTCCAAAACATTTAGCTTTTAACGATACAGAAGTAAACAGAACTGGTGTTTCCGTTTTTATGACAGAACAAAAAGCGCGTGAAACTGAGCTTCGTGGTACACAAAGTTGTATAGAAGATGCTGGTGCTTTAGGTCTTATGTCTGCGTTTAATAGAGTTGGTATTACAAATGCAAACTCACATATTGGTTTATTAACAAATATTTTAAGAAAAGAATGGGGCTTTAAAGGTTTATTATCACAAGATTTTATTATGAATGCAAATTATGTATCATTAAAAGAATCTGTAATAAATGGCGTGACAATGTCTTGTAATACTGGAGATAATACTATGGCAGCTGTTAGCGAAAAATATACTTATTGGACTGTTGAAAATGTTAGTGTTGATGCAACTCTTTTAAGTGCATTAAAACAAGTTATGTTATATCAAAATTATGCAATTGCAAATTCAAATGCAATGGATGGATTAGCATCAAATTCTTATTTCCAAGATGTTAGAACATGGTATGACAATCTTTTAACTGGATCACAAATATTATTTGCATTGCTTACTTTGGGCGCTTTGGTAATGTACTTTAAAAAGAATGGTAAAGAACAAGAATAGGAGGTAATTAGATATGGAAAATACAAAAAAAGCTTTTGGATATTATTTAAGAATTATCACAGCGGTACTAACTGTTATTGGCCTTATAGCATATTTTATTAACAGTAATACAGCGTATTTTCAAAATATAGAAATAAATAGT
>JBKEBJ010000184.1:0-7698 GCA_047973105.1 Coprobacillaceae bacterium
GGAAAAAAAGCTTACCATAGTGATCAAGACCGTAAAATGATATTAGAATCTATTCGATATGTAGATGAGGTTATTTTTGAGGATTCTTGGGATCAAAAAATTAAGGATGTTAAAGATCATAATATTGACCTTTTTGTTATGGGCGATGATTGGAAAGGTGAATTTGATTTTTTGAAGGAGTATTGTGAAGTTGTATATTTACCAAGAACTGATGGAATATCAACAACTAAAATAAAAGAAGATTTATATCAAAAATAATATTTTGGAGGGTATATGAGAGTAAGTATTATTGTTCCTTATTATAATTATCCACAATACTTAGAAGATTGCTTATTAAGTATTGAGGAACAACAATTACATGATTTTGAAACCATTGTAATTAGTAATAGAAAAGAAGAAGAGATTAGTAGTATTATTAAACGTTTTAAAGATACTACTACTTTAACGTGTATTTATAGCGAAGAAGAAGCTTCCGTAGCCTATAATCGTAATTTAGGTTTAGAAAAGGCTACAGGGGAGTATATTTATTTCCTAGATAGTGATGATTATCTTTTACCAGATACACTAAAGTTATTGTTAGATGAAGCAGAAAGTAAAAATTTAGATGTTACTTGTGGATTGCGTAAGCTAACATGGTTTAAAAAATCAGTGTTTGAAGCCATGGCTTTTGAAAAAAATGAAGAAGATAATAAAGCAATGAAAAACAGTGATAAAGAAAATGCTTTTTTAGAAGAAGTATATGGCGATAGTGAAGAGGAACATCAAAGAAGGGCAACAGATGTTTTGATTCGCACGCGTAGAGGAATGAAAAACATTTCAGTATTACATATATTAATGCGTCGTTCTATTATTGAAAAGAATAATATTCGTTTCCGTGAACAATTTTTATATTATTCAGATGTATCATTTATTGTACAATTATTAACGTATGTTACATCTTTTAATCGAATCGATGAATCTATTTATGTTAAACGTCGTCATAATGATCCAATTAATATGCCAGCTGTTTCTCAAATTGTTGATCCTAATCGTCGTTTTGATGAATATGTTACAGCGTACTATTACAGTGCAACGCTAATAGAAGAAGATTCTATTATTCGTTATGCCTTAGATAAAAAAATAGTTAGCTATTACTGTCGAGATTTTTCTAAGAAAATTCGTCGAAGTTTAGATGAATGTTGGCGTAATGAACGTTTTACAATGATGGCGCTCGTATTACGTAATGTTAGAAAAGATATTATTTCTTCTTTACATGGATATCGTAAACGCTTAGTTAAAGCAACTTTAGAAGAAGATTTACCAAAAGTGAAAAGAGTTATTAATCAACAATTAGTTAAACAAAAACTAAAGAAAATGATAAAGAATAAAAAGGAAATATATAAGTATTTATATCGTCATCAATATGTAAAACAACCAGTTGAAAATACATGGGTAATGTTTGAATGTTTTCGTGGACAAAGCTATGCAGATTCACCAAAATATATTTATGAATATTTATCAAAACAGTATCCTGATACCTATACTTGTATTTGGGTAGTTAATGATTTACATACTCCACTACCGTATCCTGGTATTAAAGTAAAACGATTTAGTAGAAAATATGCATATTATCTTGCGAAATCAAAATACTTAGTGTTTAATGTTCGTCAACCTTTATGGTTTAGAAAACGTGAAGAACAAGTGTTCTTACAAACATGGCATGGAACACCATTAAAACGTTTAGTATTTGATCAAGAAGAAGTAACTGCCGCTTCTCCAACATACAAGAAACAGTTTTATCGTCAAAAACAAGAATGGGATTATTTAATTGCTGCAAATCATTTCTCAAGTGAAATTTTCAAAAGTTGCTTTATGTACGATGGAAATATGTTAGAAGTAGGATATCCAAGAAATGATTTATTATATGCGGAAAATAAGGATGATATAGCGACTTCCATTCGAAAGAAGTTAGGAATCCCATTAGATAAAAAGACCATTTTATATGCACCAACTTGGCGTGATGATGAGTATTATGGTAAAGGACAATATAAATTTCAATTACAATTAGATTTGAATTTGTTACGTGAAAGACTAGGTGATGAATATGTTATTTTACTTAGAACACACTATTATATTGCGGATAAACTAGATTTAGAAGGTGTTGAAGATTTTGCATATAATGTTAGTAATCATGATGATATTACAGAGATATATTTAATTAGCGATATTTGCATTACAGATTATTCTAGTGTATTCTTTGATTATGCGAATTTAAAAAGACCAATTCTATTTTTCCCATATGATTTAGATAAATATCGTGATGTTTTACGAGGTTTCTATATTGATATGGAAAAAGAATTACCTGGACCTTTATTGTTTACAACAGAAGAAATTACAACAAGTATTGAGAATATAGAAAAAGTAAATGCAGAATATCAAGAACGATATCTTGAATTCTATCAAAGATTTTGTAGTTTAGAAGATGGAAAAGCATCTGCGAGGGTAGTAGAAACAGTATTTAAATAAGGGGACTTCCCCTTATTTTTGTAAGGGGGTAAAAGAATGATTAAAATACTTAAAAAAATAGCAGGAAAAATAATTCGTTTATCATACAGAGTATGTTATCGTTTAGTTCCTAGTCAACAACAAACGATACTGTTTATTTCTTTTCATGGAAAAGGCTATTCTGATAATCCCAAAGCCATTCATGAGTACATGATGCAACAAGAGGCTTATAAGAATTATCGCTTTATATGGGCAATTAAACATCATAAAAGTAAGAATATTAGCATCTCTAATGCAAAAATAATAGAATATTTTAGTATATCTTATTTCTATTATTTAGCTAGAAGTAAATATTGGATAGTTAATTGTAAGTTACCTAATTATGTATTAAAAAAACCAAATCAAATATATCTTCAAACATGGCATGGAACACCCCTTAAAAAATTAGCCCATGATATTGAAGTACCAGAAACAACAACATTTTATCGTAGTGGGATGTCAATGCATGAAATGCATACGACATATGACAATGATGTTAGTAAATATAATTATATGATTTCTCCTAGTTCTTTTACGACAAAAGTGTTTCAAAGTGCTTTTCAAATAGAAGCAAAAAGATTATTAGAAATTGGATATCCTCGTAACGATATATTAAGTGTATATACAGATACAATGGTACAAGAGATGAAACAAAAATATCGCCTTCCTAGTGATAAAAAAGTTATTCTTTATGCACCAACTTGGCGCGATAATTCTTTCAATATGAAAGGATATACATTCTCTTTAGAAGTTGATTTTAAATTATGGCAGGAAATATTAGGGGACGAATACATTGTGTTATTCAAACCACATTATTTAATAGTTAATGATTTTAATATAGAACAATTTAAAGATTTTGTTTATTATATTGAACCAGAAAAAGATATTAGTGATTTGTACATTATTAGTGATATATTAATTACAGATTATTCCAGTGTTTTCTTTGATTACGCTATTTTAGAAAAACCAATATATTTTTATATGTATGATTTAGATGAATATAAGAATGAATTACGTGGGTTCTATTTAGATATTTATCAAGAATTACCTGGACCAATATTTGAAAATGAAAAAGAAATGTTACAAACAATACAAGAACAAATATTTGATTATCAAGTAGTGTCCAAATTTAATGAGAGATTTAATAATCATGAAGATGGTAATGCAAGTAAAAGAGCTGTAGATGCAATCATTAGGTAGGTGAAAGAGATGGGATTAAAGAAAAATATATTACATGTAATATTAACTGTACTAAATTTCTTCATACGTCTATTTCCTTTGCATAAAAATAGAATCGTGTTTGTTTCTTTAGAATCGGATGTATTAGAAAGCGATTTAAAGTTCATTTATGAGGGTTTATTTAAGAATACTAACTATAAGTTAAAATGTGTATTAATGCGCTATGATCAAAAGTCGCTAAAAAATAATTTTATGTATATGTTAAATACAATTAAACAAATTTGGTATATTAATCGTTCAAAGTTAGTTGTATTAAATGATAATAATTATGTAATTAGTAATTTTAAAAGAAAAGGTGTTAATGTATTACAAGTTTGGCATGCGACAGGAGCGATAAAAAAATTTGGGAATGTTATTAAACGAGAATATCCAATCAAGAATTATGATTATGTTTTAGCGAATAGTGAATATTGGAAAGAACCATATAGTCAAGCTTTTGGAGTTGAACCAGAAAAAGTAATAGTAACGGGTATGCCAAGAATAGACCCCTTATTAGATTCTCAAAATATAAAGAATACTAAGAAACGTTTATTAAAAGAATATCCTATTCTTCAAGGTCGAAAAGTTATTTTATATGCACCGACTTTTAGAGGAAACATATATCAAGGGTTTACAGGCATAGATTTGGATTGTGATAAAGTAATGAAAGAATTGGGGAAAGACTATATTTTCATTTATAAGTTACATCCCTTACTAAAAGATAATCGTTTAGAAAAAGCGAAATATGCATATAATATGAATCATGAAGATACACATGATTTATTTACTATTGCAGATATGTTAATATCTGATTTTTCTTCTATTATTTTTGAATATTCATTATTAGATAAACCAATTATTCTATACATTCCCGACTTAGATAACTATCTAAAAAATGTTGGAACCTTTTTGGAGTATAAAACCGATATGCCTGGTAGTATTTGTTATCAAGAAATGGATATTGTAAAAGCAGTACAAGAGGAAGATGTAAGTAAATTAGAAACATTTAAAAATAAATTCTTTACCTATCAAGATGGAGATAATATATCTAGAGTGCTAAAACTTATTGATGAAATTATGCAAGAAAATCGGTAATAGGATAAAAATAGATAGTATAATAAAACACTTTTCTTAGAAATAAGGAGAGTGTTTTTGTATTCATTAATAGATTATAGATTGGTACGAATAATTCACTATTCTCAACATATATTAAATTAAAGGAGTTGGGGAGAATGATAACTAGAGGTGAAATATACTATGCCGATTTATCACCCGTAGTGGGGAGCGAACAAGGCGGATATCGTCCCGTGTTAGTATTACAAAACAATAAAGGCAATAAGTTTTCAACAACAATAATAATTGCTCCCATTTCATCTAAAATGACTAAGAATCCATTACCAACACATGTGGTAGTAGAAAATGAATGTTTAGAGAAAAAATCAGTAGTTTTATTAGAACAAATTCGAACAATTGATAAACAAAGAGTCAGGGAAAAAGTAGGTGAAGTTGAAAAAATTATAATGTCACAAGTGGATCAAGCAATTAGAACAAGTTTAGATATCAAATGATTTTTACTTTTACATCTAATTTTGATATAATTATTAAATGAATACCTTATAAGGAGGAATTATATGAGAATTAGTGATATAAAGTATAAGGCAGCAGAGATATTAGAAATTGATAAAACACTTATTATAAAAGTATGTATTTGTATTGGCGTAATATCTAGTATTTGCACTTATATAAGTAATATAATACCTGGGTTTTTAGGGTCTATAGTATCCTTGGCGATTACGATTGGTACAATGACACTTGCCCATGGTTATGTAACTACTTCATTAAAAGCAGTTAATAATCGATATGATGAAATTGATATACAAAAAGATAGTTTAACGGGTATATATCGTTTTAAAGAATTATTTGGAACATATTTTATTCATTCTTTTTTCTTATTCATTATTTTAATGGTATTGGGTTTAATTGGATTTGTGATAGCTAAAGGAATGGTTTCTAATAGTACGATTAATGAATTCCGATATTTATTAAATTTAGATATAAATCAAATAACCGATTCTATTTTAAGTACTAATGCTGTGCAAGAGATATTAGATGTAGCTGGTTTTATAATGCTATATTGCTTATTCATTGCAGTCATAGTTCTAATTTACATGGCTAATTTTTCTTTAACGTTTTTTATTGTTGAAAAGTATCAGATTAAAGGTGCAGAAGCAATGAAAGAATCAATGCGTTTAATGAAAGGTTATAAAAGAACATATTGTTTACTATGTTTATCGTATTTAGGTTGGATTATACTAGCGGCTATTATTGAATATATGTTATTTAGCTTCTTACCAATATCATTGATTACGGGAATTGTTGGTGTTATTATTTCTAATATATTATATAATGCAAAGTTTAATATTAGTTTGGCTGTATTATATGAAGAAATTGATTTAGCCAAAGATATGAATACAAATACAATGGAGAATGGGGTTTAAGTAGAAGTTATGAATAATGATAGAATTTTAGCAGGTGAACTAACAAATAAACAAAAAGCATTAGGATATATTATTTTATTTCCTAGTTATTTATATTATATTCCTAAGCTAGCTGTATTCTTCTTACTTTGGTATAATAATTCAATACATCCTATTGATGGTAATGTTATAACCGTATATCTTAATGTAGCGATTGGATTATTCTCATTAATTTTAGGAGTAGCATTTTTTAAAGATTTCCTTATGGATAATATTCGTGCATTTAAAAAGACTTTATTAGAAGATACTATTTGGTCTTGTAGTATTGGGATTGGAATGGTATATGGATTAGCGATTTTATCTAATATTATTGTAATGGTCTTATTAGCGATGTTCAACCAACAACAAGCAGATAGTTCAAATCAACAATTGGTAGAATTATTATTAAATAATGCACCATTATTAATGACCTTTCAAGCCGTAGTATTAGCGCCGATTGTAGAAGAATTGCTATATCGTGGTCTGATTTTTAGAACGATATATTCATATAATAAAAATATGGCACATATATTATCAGCTTTCTTGTTTGGTTTTTCACATATATATAGTGGATTATTTAGTGGAGACTTAACACAAATCATTCATATTATTCCATATATGATGATGGGATTTGCCTTTAGTTATGCATATGAAAAACGTGGGAATATTTGTGCACCAATTATAATGCATATGTTAAATAATCTAATTGCGACATTACTAAGTTTCTTATTATAATATAATAGTTATTAAATTAATGATAGAATGTATATATTCTATCATTTTTATTTGTGAGGTGAAATTATGAAAGAACACATATTGGTTATTGATGATGATTAAGATTTATCATTTATTATTTGTGAAATGTTAGAAAGCTATGATTATGAGGTGTCACTAGCTAAAGATAGTCAGGAAGCTTTTGAATTATTGTCTAAAAATACATATCATTTACTATTATTAGATATTAACTTACCAACAATTACTGGTTTTGAAATCTGTCAAGAGTTACGAAAAGTATCCACTGTCCCAGTTATATTCGCTAGTGCTAGAACGAGTGAGGATGATCGAATTATTGCTTTGGATATTGGTGGTGATGACTATCTAACAAAACCATATTCAATGAAAGAATTATTATCTAGAAGACGTGCCTTATTACGAAGAACCTATGGTTTTTCTAAAGAAGGAAATATATCTTTTGGTGATATTGTTATTCAACCAGACAGTAGAACAGTAATGAAATGTGGAAAAGAAATAACATTATCTCTAAAAGAGTATGATGTCTTATACACATTAGCGAAACAAAAAAATACGGTAATAAAAAAAGAAGTATTATTAACTACTGTATGGGGCGCCTTTTGTGAATTAGAACCATCAACATTAACAGTTCATATTCGTTGGCTTAGAGAAAAAATAGAAGATATACCTGCCCAGCCAAAGTATTTAA
>JBKEBJ010000195.1:0-1982 GCA_047973105.1 Coprobacillaceae bacterium
AACTCTAATAAATTCATCATCTAATAATTCTTCTATTTGATACAACCAGAGTGTAGAATTGTATTCCTCATTAGCAGTATAAATTATAGTTGTCTTATCAATAGATTCAATACAATAGATATATTCTTGGTCTATTAGATACTCACTTCCTCTTTTATAACCTTTTATCTTTAGAGAATTGAATTTCAATAAACGAAGTGCTTTATTTCTTTCTTCATGAGAGTCAAACTGTATTTCTATTAATAAATCATTATCTATCTTCTCCGTAATTTTCATGTTTTCTCTCCTTATATTTGCATTATATCCTCTTTATAATAATAACGTCTATAAAAAATAACTAACTTACTATATCTATAAACCAACTTACATATTTGTGTTTTACAATGATAATTTTCTTATAGAATGAAACAAAAAAAGAAGCATCGCTTCTTTAAAGTAATTACAACATTTTTTTAGTCATCCATCCGATAAATGAATATGGCAATATTTTAGAGCTTAAAACTAATACTTTATTATATAGTCCAGGTATTACAATACTTTTTCTTTTTTGTAAAGCTTTGTATCCGATTCTTGCAACTTTATCAGCAGACATAACAAATATTTTAAATAATAGTGTTTCATTCATATTAGCTTTTTTCGCAAACTCTGTCCTTGTTGAACCTGGACAAAGTGTTGTTATGGAAATTCCAGTTCCTTTTAACTCCGCATGTAAAGCTTTAGATAAGTGCAGATTATAGGCTTTTGTTGCAGCATAAACAGCATCTTTAGGACTTGCGATATAAGAGCCAGTAGAGCCAATATTTAATATTTTTCCATATCCAACTTCTTTCATTGAGGGTAAAAATATTTTCATCATGTCTGTAGTAAATTGTACATGTAAGGCAATCATTTCTTGTTCCTTATGACGACTTGTCTCCATAAAAAATCCCGCTTCATTAAACCCTGCATTATTAATTAGAATATCAACATGCCAATGGTTTTTAACAACTTCTTGATATACTTTATCAGCAGCATTATCTTTTCCTAAATCAAAAGATATAATATCAACTTTATTATCCATTGTTAATAATTCTTCCTTTTGTTTTAGAAGCTTTTCTCGACTACGTGAAACTAATATTAAATGATATTTCTTTTTCGCATAAATTTTACTCAATTCATAACCTATACCACTAGTTGTTCCTGTTATTAGTACTGTTTTCATTTTAAATCACCGCCTTGTTTAGACTTAAATAAATCCCATTCTTCTGAAAAATCACGACAAGAAAGTTCTTTGCTTGTTGTTAACATTTCTTGATAGAAAGCCGTTTTAGCATCCAACAGTTTTAAAGAAGATTGCATTAAAATAATTTTCTCTTCTACATTCTTTTTATACTCTTTAACATATTCTAATCGTTTGGACATTGTTTCTGGTCCTTCTAATAATAATTCTACATATTGTTTTATATCACGAATAGAAAGACCAATTTCACGCATACAGATAATCATAAATAACCATTCTATATCCGCCTCTGTATATACCCTATTCTTTATCTTATCACGCTTAATGGGTGGTAATAATCCTGCTTTTTCATAATAATGTAAAGTTGGTACAGTTACTCCTAATTGACTAGCCACTTGATGTGCTTTATATTCCATAGTATCACCACATCACTAACTATACACTACCAAGTGCACTTTAGGTCAAGAAAAAAAGAAACAAAATTCGTTTCTTTTTTACTATTTTACATTCCTTCAAATTGTGATTGGTATAACGAAGCATAGAAGCCATCTGCTTTTAATAAGCTATCATGGTTTCCAAGTTCAACGATATCTCCATCTTTCATAACGATGATTGTATCAGCATCACGAATTGTTGATAAACGATGGGCAATAACGAAACTTGTTCTACCTTCCATTAATTTTTCCATTCCTTTTTGAATCAGAACTTCTGTTCTAGTATCAACAGATGAAGTTGCTTCATCTAAGATTAATACTTTAGGATC
>JBKEBJ010000245.1:0-5562 GCA_047973105.1 Coprobacillaceae bacterium
TCAGATTCCATCTCACGATGGACACCCTTGATATTGGCTAGTGGTTGGCAGTTGCGACATCACCCCCACAGTGGACTTTCACCACCTAGATATATGCCATGCCTGGCGTACATAAAAAAGAATGGCTTATCTATGTAATATAGATACCATTCCTTTTCTATTTGCCTAATGTCGCTACCATAACAGCTTTAATTGTATGCATTCTATTTTCTGCTTCATCAAATACGACAGATTGCTTAGATCTAAAAACTTCATCATCAACTTCACGAATATCAATTCCTAAACGATCACGCATATCTCTAGCCATTTCTGTTTCAAAATCATGATATGATGGTAAACAGTGCATAAATAGACAATTATCATTATTAGTTTTTTGCATTAATTGTGTTGTTATTTTATATGGTGTTAACATTTTAGTACGAGCAGGGTATAGTTTTTCATCCTCGCCCATACTTACCCAGATATCTGTATAAATAACATCTGCATTAACCACGTCATTAACATCGTGGCTAATAGTAATTGTTGCACCTGATTGTTTGGCTAATTTCTCTGCCTTTGTTAAAACTTCAGGATCCATTTCTATTTCTTTAGGTCCAATAGCAGTGAAATTCATTCCCATTATTGCTGCTCCATATAATAAAGCATACATAACATTATCACTCAAATCACCAACGAAAGTAAAGTTTACTTCCGATAGTGGTTTCTTTATATTTTCTTCAATTGTCATAAAATCTGCCAATACTTGTGTTGGATGATCGACATCAGTTAATCCATTCCATACTGGTATTTCTGCATATTTAGCTAAATCTTCAGCTATTGATTGTGCAAAGCCACGATATTCAATAGCATCATACATTATCCCTAATACTTTAGCACTATCTTCCAGAGATTCCTTTTTGTTCATTTGTGAATTTGTTAGAAATGTGACATGGGCTCCCTCATCTAAAGCAGCCACTTCAAAAGCACAGCGTGTTCTTGTAGAGGTTTTATCAAATAATAAAACAATGTTTTTTCCTTCCAAAGAGTTACCTAATTCTCCTCTTTTTTTCTTTGCTTTTAATGCATGACTAAGATCTAAAAAATATCTAATCTCATCTTTTGTGAAATCTGTTAATGTTAAAAAACTACGATTCTTTAAATTCATAATAAGCCCCCTTTCAATTTTGTTTATTCTATCAAAAAAAGAACAAATAATCAAACTAATTATTTGTTCTATCACATTAATAACTTTCTTATCAAGAATATAATAACTATCATTCAATATTAGAATTTCTTCATTATTAACTACTTTAAAGAATAAAACATAGGATATTTTCTACTTTTTATTCAAGCATCCTTCTAATATCTTTTGACTTTAATCCATTATGTTTTGCTTCCATTCGCCAAGACATATGTGCTAAGCGTAAATATATCCATCGTGGTACATCCAACTCAGATTCAATGTTTGTTCCTATTTGTTTATTTTGAATAGCATCAATAAACTTATCCAAATTTCTTTTATGTTTTTTAGTAGGCCATTTTTCTAAAGGTGCCTTATTCATCATAGGACCACCTCCTATTAAAATTGCTTGTCCAAATTGTAAGTTTGTCTTTTTGGACCAAATTCGTACCATAGATGCCGCAATATGATTTTGCCTAGCATCATAATATCCATTATTAATAACTACATATACTATTACATTTTTCTTTTTATCTTTTATTTCTTTCTCTAGATTCTCTAACTCATTTAATAAATGTCCAGGAATCCCATCAACATACAAAGGAAATGCAATAATTAATACATCTGTTTCTATTATTGTTTTAAAACAAGCATCATATGTTGTATCCCAGTCTCTTTCATGTAACTTTTGTTGTATATAATCTAACAGAAATTTTGAACAACTCCCCTTCTTTTTAGGGCTTCCATTATATAATACTGCTTTCATAATATTTTCTCCTTACATAAAGACGAAGATTCATGAAAATCAACAAGATAAGACTTTGAACCAAAATTTATAGTATTTCCTTTGACTAATTGCTTAGCAATAAGCTTTTCTTCTTCCAAAATAGTATCTCCATAAAAATGTACTTGTAAAGAAAAAGGATTATTATAACGCATTTGATGATGCATTTCTCCATCTACAATATGAAAATACGGCAGAATATATCCTATATTTCGATCCAAAGCCATTTTTATTTGTGGCGAATAGCCACCATATACTAAACGACTAATAATAATCACTTCATTACAATCCTTCATTAATTTAGGTAGTGATTGAATCTTATCTTTAATGATACATTGGCCTGGTGTTTTTATCCAACAATTAAAACAACCAATACAAACCTTACTATCTTCATCAACTGCAAAAACGATAGTTTCACTATCTATAGAATGAAATAATTGCATAGCTTCAAGTTCTGATAAATCATGAATAATCAACCTACTTTTCACTGTATGTTTCCCCTTTCAATATCTGTTCTACTAACGCTTCCCAATGACCATCATATTCAATGGATGGCATTACTGCCATTCCAGCTAATCCATGAACAATTGCCCAAGCCTGCATCAATAATACTAGCCATTTTTCTTTAGGGATATTTAGGCTTTCCAAATGAAATTGTCCGACTCTAAGAAATAATTGAAATGGCTGGTATTCACCTTGTAATCCACTTTCTTTAGAAATCTTAATGCCAATATTCTTTTGATTCATAAACAAGGTATAGTATGGTGGATGTTCTTTAAAAAAACGAACATAGGCAACACCAAAGGTAATCATATCACTATTCTCTTCTTTCAATGATTCACTTAATGATATGGTAAATTGTTTTTCAACATGTTTTTGCATTTCCGATAATAGTTCTTCTTTATCTTTAAAATGTCGATATGGTGCCGCATGACTAACTTGGCATTGTTTCGCAATAGCACGTAAAGAAACACCTTCCATTCCTTTACCATGAAGTAAGAGAATCCCAGCTTCAATTAATTGTTCTTTTAATCCTATATGATGATATGTATTATTATGCATTGAACCACTCCTTTATTCTAATATACTACATAATGTTTACAGTGTAAACATTATGTATAAAGAAAAACATGCTTAGCATGTTTTAGTTAATAACTGTTGATTGTTCCTTTTCACTTGCGAACATTTCAGTAATTGTATCTTTTGAATTTATAATCAATTTCTTTATTTGTACTAATGTTTCATCCGTTATTAGTATCTCAAATGCCTCATCGGCATCTAATGCTTCTACTGCAATTGACATATCTAAACGAAATAATTTCTTATCATCCATAATTTTCCTCCTTAATGCTTTAAAAGATATTCTTTATATTTGTGTATAAAATTTGGATCAGTTTCTATTTTAACATAAATTCCATTATCTACATAACGTTGTTCTAATATTGTTATTTCTTGCGATATTTGTTGAAAAATCTGACCTTGTTCATACGGTATATTTAGCTCGTATATCGCATAATCTTTAAAGAGCATTGTATATATAGTATCTTCTAATACATTTATATTCATTTGTTCTTTTGCGGAAATAAACACATATGGATCATTTGGTTGAATCCAACCATACGCATTTAAATCAATTTTATTATATGCATAAATCATTGGTGTATCCACTACACCTAATGATTCTAACACTTGGTTGGTTGTTACGATTTGTTGTTCATATCTTGGATTTGAACTATCGACAACATGGATTAAAATATCTGCTTCTTTTACTTCTTCTAGGGTTGAACGAAAGGCTTGTACTAAATGATGGGGCAACCTTTCGATAAATCCTACGGTATCTGTTAACAAACATTTTTGATGTTTAATGGTAATTTGTCTTGTCGCAGTTTCTAATGTCGCAAATAACATATCTTTTTGTTCAACCTGTTTATGTTTAGAGAAAACATTCATTAATGAAGATTTTCCACTATTTGTATAACCTACCAAAGCAATTACTTTTCTACCATTATCTTTACGACGCTTTCTTTGTGTTTGTCTTTGTTTTACAACTTCTACAAGTTCCTTTTTAGCATGTGTTAATTGACGATAAATGTGGCGACGATCTAATTCGATTTGTTTTTCTCCACTACCACGAAATCCACTACCACCTTGTTGATGTGACATATCTTCACGCATTCCTACAAGACGGGGTAATAAATATTGATATTTAGCGATAGTAACTTGTAATCTCGCTTCTTTAGTTTTAGCACGTTTATCAAAGATTCTTAGGATTAAATCGGTACGATCTGTTACTTCTATTTCAAAAATATCATGTAAACATTTTAATTGTAATGGCGACAGTTCCTCATCAAATACAATAACAGATTCATCTTCAATTAATTCTTTAATTTCCCAAACTTTACCGCTTCCAATAAAGGTATTTCTTTGTATTGCATCTATATTTTGAATATATTCTTGTGTTACTTCAATATCACAAGCTGTGCATAAGCCTTTTAATTCTTCTAAAGACTCATCTACATCATATGTCATATTTTGATAATTAGCACCTATAATGATTGCTTTCATGTACGTCACCTCAATTCTTATTTTACATGATTTATTTAGGTATTACTATAAGGAGGATTATGAAAAAATTAAATTATTACTTCACTTTGTTTTTAGTTATGTTTGTTACTTTATTCTCTTTTTTTAATATGTTTCAAATTGTACAATTATCAAATCAAGTCATAACTATTGTCGTAGAAAATTTACTACCATCTTTATTGCCATTTATGATATTAATATCATTATGTTTATCTTTAGGTATATTAAACTTATTTAGTTACGTAATTCAATGGCTTTTTACACCACTGTTTTCATTATCTCCGATTATGTCCTCAATATACTTTATTTCCTTTTTTTGCGGTTATCCAACAAATGTTAAAATGATGAAAGAAGCATATGAATTAGGATATATTGATACAAATGAATTACAACACTTATTAAGTATTGCCTCGTTTTCTTCTATCTCTTTTATTTTCATTTCTTTACAAATGGCACATCCAGAAATAGTATACATATGTCATATTCTTCCTAGTATTTTAATGGCAACAGTATACCATAAAAAACAAAAAAGACAAACCTTAGAAGAATCGCTTGTCTTTTTAAGAAAACCACATATGAGTTTTGTTTCTGCTTTAAAAGGCAGTTTAATATCTTCTTGTTATGCCTTTATTTTTATTCTTGGATATATGTTAGTCTTTCAATTTTTAGGTAATGCCTTATCATTTTTTATTAAGGATACTTTTATTTTAGTTATTATTCAAGGTATATTGGAATTTAGTTCTGGTAATATACAACTACTTTCATTTCCTCATACCCCTTTAATCTATGCAATAGTATGTTTTAACTTATCTTTTTCAGGCATTAGTGTATTAATGCAAACAGATAACCTATTAGAGAATATAAATTATAGCTTCTTTAAATATATTAAGTCTCGAATATTTCACGCTATATTATCCTTCATTTTCTGTTACTTAGCATTTACTTTTTTAGTTCCGTAATAGCGAAAGTAACAATGGCTACTACAGGAAAAATTATCCAACCAGGATGCCATAAATTAAATACAAATCCCAATAGT
>JBKEBJ010000299.1:0-25212 GCA_047973105.1 Coprobacillaceae bacterium
CAAAATCTGTAGTATTACATTTTGTAATTAAATTATCATACGCACCTTTAGTGATAACTACTTTTTTACCATCTATATTACATACAACACTCATTAATTTTCTATCGGAATCGAATGGTAATTCTACGAGTCTTTGATATTGTTTAAATAGATCTGATTTTTCCATATCATTAATCTTAGCTGCAGCTATAATACTAGTTTCTGTAGGATCTCCAATATGAACTTCTTTTCCATCTTTCGTATCAATAGAGCCATTTGAACATAATGTTCCATACATTAATAATTCTCTAATTTTATCTGTATTTTTATCAGAAATAGTTTCTATGTTTTGATCCGCAAAAGTATAAGCTTTTACTAATGTCATCTTATTTTGTGTTAATGTTCCTGTTTTATCGGAACAAATAATAGATGTACTACCTAATGTTTCAACTGCAGGTAATTTTTTAACTACAGCACGTTGTTTAGCCATTCTTTCTACACCAATAGAAAGAACTACAGTAACAATAACTGGTAATCCTTCAGGAATTGCTGATACAGCTAGTGATACAGCTGTCATAAACATTTCCATCATATCCATACCTTCTAATATACCAATAATGAAAATAATAACACAGACACCTAATGCTAAAAAGCCAAGGTATTTACCTAACTCTGCTAATTTGATTTGTAATGGTGTTTTTGTGTCTTCTGCACCTTCTAATAAATTCGCAATCTTACCCATTTCAGTATTCATTCCTGTAGCCGTTACTACAGCTACTGCTGTTCCATTAGTAATACTACATCCTGTATAAATCATATTTACACGATCCCCTAATGGAGCGTCTTCCTCTATGATTGCATCTGCTTGTTTATCACTTGGAACAGATTCACCTGTTAGTGCTGATTCTTCTGATTTTAATGCACTCGCTGTTAATAATCGTGCATCTGCAGGAATAAAGTCTCCTGCATCTAATTTAATAATATCACCTGGTACTAATGTACTAGCATCAACAATTTGTTCTTTTCCATCTCGGATAACACGAGCATTCGGACTAGATAAGCTCATTAAGGCTTCTAGTGATTTCTCTGCTTTATTTTCTTGGAATACTCCCATTACTGCATTACATACTACTATTAATAAGATTAAAAATGGTTCAAAGAAGGCATGAGTATCTCCCTCCATTATTGCAATACTAAAAGATATTGCTGCCGCAAATAATAAGATTACAATCATTACATCTTTGAACTGTGCCAAAAACTTAGTTAGATTGGAAACTTTTTTCTTTTCTTTTAGTCGGTTATCACCATATGTTTGTATTCTCTTTTTCACTTCTTCATTTGTTAAACCAGTATCTGCTTTAACCTGTAACTCTGATAATATATCTTCTTTTGCCTTACTATGCATTATCTTCACTCCTTTGAATCCTATTATATACTTTTGACTGTATATTTACAATTATTTGACACATTCTTAATTTTTCCAATATTCTTATGTTTATACGTAATATTATATCGACGTGTACAAATATTTTGTGATACAATGGAATGCAAGGAGGGATATTATGAGTATTTTTTATGTTTCTAGTTATGGAAAAGAAGATGATAAAGGAATCTATATTATCTCACATGATCAAGAAAACAATACTATGTCGATTGTTGAACATGTAAAAACTAAAGATTATCCATCATATATGATTAAAACAGATAATTCAATATTTGTAACTTATAAAAATGCTAGTAAAGATAATACTGGCGGAGGTGTTGGAAGCTTTTTTATTAAAGACAATACTTTATTATTGAATACAAACTATAGTTCTAGTGGTCGTTCTTATACACATGTATGTGTAAGTGATGATGAAAAGTATTTATTTGCAGCTAATTATCACGCTGGTTCAACTGCTTCCTATGCATTAGATAATCATTGTGTTACAAAAAAAATATCTGCAATCCATCATGAAGGAATGGGCCCAGATGAATTGAAGCGTCAAACAAGTCCGCATGTTCATTATGTTGGCTTTACACCAGATAAAAAATATGTTTATGCTGTCGATTTAGGCGCAGATAAAATTGTTATGTATCGTTATAATGATGGTATCTTAGAAGAATCAATAGAACATACATTAAATATTTTACCTGGTTCTGGACCAAGACATATGATATTTTCTAAAGATGGTCATTTTGCGTATTTGGTGAATGAGTTATCTAATACAATTATGGTATTTAAATATGTAGATGAGCATTTTACTTTACTACAAGTTATTAATACTGTACCACGACATTTTGATGGTTTCTCAGCTGCTGCAGCAATTCGTTTAACTGCATCTGGTAAACACTTATTAGTATCTAATCGTGGACATGATAGTATAGCTTTGTATCGTATTAATCAAGAAACTGGAAAAATATCTTTATTGTATATGGTGCATACAGGAAAAAATCCTAGAGATTTTAATATATTAGATGATAAATATATCATTGTTGCTGCACAAGAGGATAATCAATTAGAAGTATTAACATTTGATGAAACAAATGAAAAATTAGTGCATACAAATAATATCTTATCTGTTCCACAACCCGTTTGTGTAACTATAAAATAATCAAGGAGAAGGAAAATGGAATACGAAATTAAAGGAACACCGCTACCAGTAGCAATCTGTCATTTAAAAAAGGGAGAGTCATTAATTTGTGATAGTGGCGCAATGTCATGGATGGATCCATGCATGGAAATGAAAACTACTAGTAATGGAGGAATTGGAAAAGCATTTGGTAGAATGTTTAGTGGCGAAACAATTTTTCAAAATCGTTATACTGCTAATGATGATGGATTAATTGCATTTGCATCATCTTTCCCAGGGAAAATCTTACCTTATGATGTATCTGGAGGAAAAGATATTGTTATTCAAAAATCATCTTTTCTAGCTTGTGAAGAAGGAGTAGATGTATCTGTTTTCTTCAACAAAAAGTTATCTTCAGGACTATTTGGTGGAGAAGGATTTATTATGAATAAAATTTCGGGAGATGGTATTGTTTTCTTAGAAATCGATGGAGAAACAGTTGAATATGACTTAGCTCCTGGACAACAAATGATTATCGATACTGGATATTTAGCTATGATGGATGCTACTTGTAGTATTGAAGTAAAATCTGTATCTGGATTGAAAAATAAATTCTTAGGTAGAGAAGGTTGGTTTAATACTGTTGTAACCGGACCAGGAAGAATTGTATTACAAACAATGCCAGTTTCTACTTTAGCAAGTAATATCATCAATTTCTTACCTGCAAATAAATAATAGCTGACTATTATTGTTTGATTACTAAGCCCTGTAGGGGCTTTTTATTTTTACATAATTAATTCTCAAAAGAAAAAAATGTACTGTAAACAGAAACCGCTGTAACAATACACCTTTATTTATATATGATTATATTCCACCATCATTTATTTCAAATAGATTTCCCTCTGGATCTCTAAAATATGTACAACTCATTTCCCAATCTTCAATATACTGTGGCTCTCCTAAGAAATGAACCCCTGCTTCTTTTAGTCTTTGATAATCTTTATCCAAATTATCAGTAGGTATTATAGCTACAACAGTATCTGGTTGTGTATTTTCAATTGGTTGCTCATATCCTTTAAACATTGGCATATTAGCTCCTAAAAAAATTGCGAAGCATGGTGGTTCATTTTCTTTTACTGCAAAAGAAGTGTAAGGACCATTTCTATCTCCCCAAACTGCTATTAAACCTATTTTTTGTGTATAAAAATCATAGCACTCTCCATAATCTTTTCTAACTAAAACTCGAATTGTTGTCTTATCAAATTTCATAATGCATTCTCCTTTTCATAATATGTAGTTAAAATATATTTAAATTATAATTTACAATCTATTTATCGTATTGTAATTATTAGACATTTTTATTTAAAAAAGCAACTAGAATTAATTCCAATTGCTTATAATATGTTTATTTTAATATTTCTTTTAAAAATGATATTCTTTTATTCATGTTATCTTTAGTAACATCGCTATCTAAATTAGCATCATAACAGTGTATTGTTCCCTTACTTTCATTTAAAGTAACTTCTACTCCCGCATCTTTTAATGCCATAGCATAATTATATCCTTCGTCTTTAAGACAATCAAACTCTGCTGTTTCTATATATGCTTTAGGTAAATCCTTAAATGATTTAGCTTTTACTGGTGAAACATATTGAGGTGTTCCAAAATCCCCATTCCTCATATATTCATCCCACATCCCTATTGATAATTTAGAATTCCAAATAGGACTATCAATAAAGAATTTCATTGATTCTGTATTCATTCTTGCATCTACTGTTGGGAAAACTAACATTTGTCCAACTACAGATGGACCCTTTTTATCTCTTGCCATTTGTGTTACTGCTGCACTCATACAGCCTCCTGCACTATCACCATAAATTGCAATACGATTTGCATCAATACCTAGTTCATCTGCATGGCTTGACGCATACTCTAGAAGTGCATAACAATCATTTAGTGCTGCTGGAAATGGGTACTCAGGTAGTAATCTATAATCAATATAAATTACTTTACATTGTGCTTCTAATGCATACTTACGTGTAATGGCAATATGTTGCGCCATTCCTGTCATTAGAAATGCGCCTGCATGGTAAAATAACAAGCATGGTGCATTCTCTATCACTGGCAAAGGTTCTATAATTTGGATATCGCACATATATCCATCAGAACTTTCAATTTGTTTCTTAGTTACTTTAATTTTGTCATCTGTTTCATTGGCAGCCCATAATTGGCGAAGCTCCTTATTTAAGGTTGCATAGTCATCAAAGGTTGCTGTATTTAAGAAATTGTAGTCTTCAGCAATCTTATCAAAGTCAGTATGGTACGCGTGTTTTTTAATCATAATAATCTCCTTTTATGTATAAATTTGTATACTACATACATATATTAACATATTTCTCTATATTTTCATACATGGGTATAAAATAATTATTATTAAATTATATCTTTTCAAATTCCACTTTTTCCGTTATAATATCTATGTTTTCAATGAGGTGACATTTAAGTGAAAATAGACTATAGAAAGGATTAACGTATATGAATAAGGGTATATCAGTTAAACTTATTGCAATCAATGCAATGATTGCGGGAGTCTATGCTGTACTCACTTTAGTATTGTCTCCCATTGCCTATTTAGAAGTTCAATGTCGTTTGTCAGAAGTTATGGTATTTCTTGCCTTTTATAATAAGAGATACATACCTGGCCTAGTCATTGGATGCTTACTCGCAAATATTCCCTCTCCGTTAGGAATGATGGATATTTGTTTTGGAACAATTAGTACTTTGTTAGTATGTATCGCTATGTATTATATTAAAAATCGATATATTGCTGCAATCGCTGGTTCTATCATTACTGGCATTATTATTGGCGCAGAATTATATTATGCCTTTGAGATACCATTCTTAATTAATGCATTCTATGTATTTATAGGAGAATTGATTATTTTAGTGATTGGCGCTAAATTATTTGAGTTAGTTGAAAATAACAAAAAACTAAACTCATATATAATGGAATCATAAAAGAGTGCTTATTATTTAAGCACCCTTTTTCATATGTTTATTTATTACTTTAGCCATTCTTTCAATTCCCTGAATGATTCTTTCTTCAGGCATATTTGAGTAATTTAAACGTAATGTATTTAGATGTCCTCCATTAGGAAAGAAGGAATCACCAGGTACAAAAGCAACCTTTTCTTCAATACATTCCTCTAAAATAGTTCTAGCATTCATTCCTTCAGGTAACGTTACCCATGCAAATAGCCCTCCATCAGGTCTAGTGAATAAAACTTCTTTGGGAAATAATTCCCCCATTTGTTCAACTAATACATTACGACGATTTTTATAAGAATCTCTAATTTTTTGGATATGCGTATCAATATTATAGTTTTCTAAGTATTTAGATATAACCATTTGAACAAAGGTGTTGCATTGTAAATCTACCCCTTGTTTAACCAATACATACTTCTTAATAATGTCTTTATCTCCAGCTATCCATCCAATTCTAAACCCTGGACAGAATGTCTTTGAAAATGTACCAGTACTTAAAATATTTCCTTTTATATCAAAAGACTGAATAGCAGGCAAAAATTCTCCTGCGAATCTTAATTCTCCATATGGATTATCTTCCATTAATACAAGTTGATATTGATTCGCTAACTCCGCAATTCTTTTCCTTCTTTCTAAACTCCATGTTTTACCTGTAGGATTTTGAAAATTGGGAATTGTATATATTACCTTAATATTCTTTGTTATATTTAATATTTTTTCTAGCTCTTCAATAATCATTCCATTATCATCTGTAGGAACCTCTATAAATTCACAACCATAAGCTTTAAACGCTGTAATAGCAGCTAAATATGTTGGACTTTCACAAAGAACAATATCGCCTTCATCTAAAAATACTTTTCCTGTTAAATCTAGAGCTTGTTGTGATCCATGCGTAATTAATATATTATCTTCATCAAATGATGTATTTAATGTTTGATTCATTCTTTCTGCAATCCATTTTCTAAGTGGTGCATACCCTTCAGTTGTTGTATATTGTAAAGCAACCATTCCATCTTCCATTAAAACTTGACTACTAACGTTATTGATTTCCTCAATGGGAAAAAGTTCTGGTGCTGGTAATCCTCCTGCAAAAGATATGATTTCAGGGTTTTGAGTGACTTTTAAAATCTCTCTAATTTCTGATGCTTTAATATTCTTCATTCTTTTTGCATATTGTTGTTCCATATATACAACTCCTCTCTCAGTTCATTGGAATCATTGTACATCTTTACGAAACTAAAGTAAATAAATATTTAGTATATTTACTTTTTTTATTAATTATTTTAGCTTATTCATAATTATATGTTTGTTATATTAAAAAAGACAAACGTATGTTTGTCTTTATAATCCACTTGATATAATATCATCTGCTAATGTATCTAATGCATCAACTTGTGCGTCTTGCAAAGTTGATTTAATAGAAAGGGTATTTTCTAATATTGTCATATTTTTCATTTCGCCCAATTTTGTTTTCATTAATCTACCAGAGGCTAGTGCCCAACTCCCATTTTCAATAATCGCAACTGTACGATTTTGTAAGGCAAGAGCTTTTATATCATTTATATAGGCTTCCATCTTTGGAAAGATACCCATATTATATGTTGATGAAGCCATAACAATATGGCTATATCTAAATGACTCTGATACTAAAGTAGATACATCTGTCTTAGATACATCATATACTGCTATTTTAGTAACACCTTTATCCGCTAAACGATACGCCAATGCATTAGCGACATTTTCAGTATTTCCATATATGGAACCATAAACAATTAGAACCCCTTTATCTTCAGGGTCATAACTACTCCACGTATTATATTTATCTAATAAATAGCTTATATCATTTCTCCAAATTGGTCCATGTAGAGGACAAATCATTTTAATATCTAATGCTGATGCTTTTTTTAATAACATTTGTACTTGCATTCCAAATTTACCAACGATATTTGTATAGTATCTACGCGCATCATCTAACCAATCTCTATCAAAATTAATTTCATCATTAAATATATGGCCATTAAATGCACCAAAAGTTCCAAAGGCATCAGCAGAAAATAATATACCTTCTGCTTTTTCATAACTTACCATAACTTCTGGCCAATGTACCATTGGAGCCATAACAAATGATAACTCGTGTTTACCTAACGATAGAGTATCCCCTTCATTTACTAAAATTACCTTATTTTCTATATCTAAATGTTGATAGAATTGATGTATTAATGCAACAATTTTACTATTCGCAACAATTTTCATATTTGGGAATCTACGTACTAATTCTTCAATATTAGCACAATGATCTGGCTCCATATGATGAACCACTAAATAATCAATTTCTTTTCCATCTAATACGTGATAAATATTTTCTAAAAACTGTTCTCTAATAGATGCATCAACAGTATCCATTAATGCTACTTTTTCATCCATAATTAAATACGAATTATATGATATACCTCTCTCTAGAGGAAACAAATTTTCAAATAATTGTAATCTACGATCACTTCCTCCTACCCAATAAATAGAATCTGTAACCTTCCTTGTACATTGCATAGTTTTTTACCTCCAATATGATTTTATTTACACCCTACATAGTAGCATATCCACACTAAGTTATCAAAATAATTGCCCATTTTATTATATATTCTTACCATTATCATTTCTTTTTATCCTTCATTTAAATAATTTTAAAAATATAAAGGCCAACTCCTGATGGTTGACCTTTTTTATTATTTTAATTTAGTAATATCGACTAAAGAAGTATCGCCTTTATGACGTTTTTCTAAACTTGTAATTAATGCTTGGGCTGTATCTAGTGAAGTAAAGATTGGTATTCCTGCTTCTACAGCGAAACGACGAATCATGAATCCATCTTTTAAATTATCATTTCTTGTTGGAATATCAATAATTAAATCTACTGTATCAGTTAACATTAAATCAAACAATGTATTGTTTTTTGCATCAATGCGATTTACTAAACTAACAGGTACTTCATTTTTCTTTAGGAAATTATAAGTCCCTTCTGTCGCATATAAATCGTATCCAAACATATAGTATTGTTTAGCGATTGGTAAGAACTCTTCTTTATCTGAATCTTTAATTGTACAGATAATATTCTTACGTTTTGGAAGACTAATTCCTGTTCCAATAAATGCTTTATAAATAGCTTCATCAAAGTCTGTTGAAATCCCTAGTACTTCTCCTGTAGATTTCATTTCTGGCCCAAGACTAATTTCTGCACCTTTAATCTTTTCAAATGAGAATACTGGCATTTTGATTGCAATAGTTTCTTTTTCTGGTGCTAATCCATATGTATATCCTTGATCTGCAATAGATTTCCCCATAATAACATGTGTTGCAACATCTACAACTGGGATATCTGTTACTTTAGAAATATAAGGAATTGTTCTACTTGAACGTGGATTTACCTCAATAACATATACTTGATCTTCATATACGATAAATTGAATATTTATTAATCCAATAACATGTAACGCTTTCGCTAAACGTTCTGTGTAATCAACAATAACATCTTTAATTTCAGGTTTTATTTTTTGTGTTGGATATACAGAAATACTATCTCCTGAATGCACTCCTGCCCTTTCAACATGTTCCATAACTCCTGGAATTAATACTCCATGTTCATCACAAATAGCATCAACTTCTACTTCTTTTCCTGCTAAATATTTATCAATTAAAATTGGATGTTCTTGATATTGACGATGAATAATACCCATGAACTTTCTAATATCTCCATCTGTTAAAGCGATTTCCATTCCTGCACCACCTAATACATAAGATGGTCTAACTAATACTGGATAACCTAAACGTTGTGCAACTTCTATAGCTTCATCTACTGTAAATACAGTAGAACCTCTAGGTCTATCGATACCACATTTTTCTAATATTTCATCAAATCTTTCTCTATCTTCTGCGGCATCTACATCGTCTGCAGAAGTTCCTAAGATTTTAACACCCATATCCATTAATGCTTTCGTTAATTTGATAGCTGTTTGTCCACCAAATTGAACAATGGCTCCATCTGGTTTTTCAATATCTACAATACTCTCAACATCTTCTGGAGTTAATGGTTCAAAATATAAACGATCTGCAATATCAAAATCAGTACTTACTGTTTCTGGATTATTATTTACAATAATTGTTTCATAACCTGCATCCTTTAATGCCCAAACACAGTGTACTGAACAATAATCAAATTCTATTCCTTGTCCAATACGGATGGGTCCTGATCCAAGAACCATGATTTTCTTTTTCTTAGTTTGTATTTCTACTTCATTTACACCACCATGAATAGAATAGAAATAAGGTGTACTAGCATCAAATTCTGCTGCACAAGTATCTACTACTTTATATGCTGCATTAATATCGTTTTCTTTACGTAATTGATGAATTTCCATTTCTGTTTTACCAGTTAATTTCG
Source organism: Coprobacillaceae bacterium (assembly GCA_047973105.1). GTDB lineage: Bacteria > Bacillota_I > Bacilli_A > Erysipelotrichales > Coprobacillaceae > CAKVJS01. Next base: position 10,012 of record JBKEBJ010000299.1, read on the forward strand.
CAATTACATTATCTGGGAATTGAAGTCTTTTAGCCTGTTTTAATAGATCTAAATCAAATTTTTCTACTTTTAAACGAACTTCCATTTCTACTAAACGTTGAATTTTATCAATAAACCACAAGTCTATCATTGTAATATCATGAATTTCTTTTGGTGTAATACCTTGTCTTAGACTTTCTGCTACGGCAAAGATTCTTTGATCATCAACATCTTTTAATTTATTTAATAGGAACTCCTTATCTTTACCTTCTAATTCGTCTAGATGTAAATAATATAAATTTTGTTCTAATGAACGAAGTGCTTTCATAAGTGCCCCTTCGAAGTTATTACAAATACTCATAACTTCACCTGTGGCTTTCATTTGCGTTCCTAATTCTCTAGAAGCATCAACAAATTTATCAAATGGCCATTTTGGAATTTTACATACTATGTAATCTAAAGTTGGCTCATATGAAGCATATGTTTTACCTGTTACTGCATTTACGATTTCATCTAATGTATATCCTAAGGCGATTTTAGCTGCTAATTTCGCAATTGGATAGCCTGTTGCTTTTGAAGCTAAAGCTGAAGAACGACTAACACGTGGATTTACTTCAATAACACAATATTCAAAACTTTCAGGATGCAATGCGTATTGTACGTTACATCCACCTTTGATATCTAATGAAGTAATAATATTTAATGCCGATGTTCTAAGCATTTGATATTCTTTATCTGATAATGTTTGACTTGGAGCAACAACTATACTATCTCCTGTATGAACCCCCACAGGGTCTAAATTTTCCATATTACATACAGTAATGCAGTTTCCTGCACCATCACGCATTACTTCATATTCTATTTCTTTCCATCCAGCAATACATCTTTCGATTAAACATTGACTAACTCTTGAAAGACGTAATCCATTAGAACAAATATCATGTAATTCTTTTTCATCATAGGCGATACCTCCACCAGTTCCTCCTAGTGTGTATGCAGGGCGAACAACTACTGGATATCCAATTTGTTTCGCAAAGTCAAGTGCATCATCTACATGATTTACAACTAAAGATGCAGCACATGGCTCATTAATTCTCTCCATTAAGTTTTTGAATTCTAAACGATCTTCCGCCAATTTAATAGTGTCTGTAGAAGTTCCTATTGTACGAACATTTTGTTCCTTTAAGAATCCTTCATCGGCTAAAGCCATTGCTATGTTTAAAGCATTTTGTCCCCCAAGTGTAGGTAATAGACTATCTGGTTTTTCTTTAATTATTAAACTTTTTACTACAGGTATTGTTAGAGGTTCAATATAAACCTTATCTGCAATATCTTTGTCTGTCATAATTGTAGCGGGGTTAGAATTAATTAGTACTACTTCTACACCCTCTTCTTTTAATGCACGACAAGCTTGTGTTCCTGCATAATCAAATTCAGCTGCTTGTCCAATGATGATTGGCCCTGAACCAATAACTAATACTTTTTTTATACTATTATCTTTTGGCATTTTATTTTCCCTCCATCATTTTCATAAATTCTTCAAATAAGGCATCTGTGTCTAATGGCCCAGCACATGCTTCTGGATGAAACTGTACAGTTTTAATATTTGACTGTAAGTATCTTACACCTTCCATAGTCTTATCATTGACATTTATAAACCAAGGTTCTGCAATTTCTTTATCAATAGATTCTGGTGTAATCACAAAGTTATGATTTTGTGTTGATATATATACCCTTCCAGTTTGTAAATCTTTTACTGGATGATTTGCGCCATGATGACCATACTTCATTTTTTCTGTTTTAAAATCATGAGCTAGAGCCATTAATTGATGTCCTAAACATATCGCAAAAATTGGGATCCCACTCTTAGCTAATATTTTTATTTCTTTAATAATATCTACACATTCTTCTGGATCTCCTGGACCATTGGATAACATAATTCCATCTACTCCACTATCAATAACTACTTGTGCTGGAGTACTAGCTGGATAGACTGTTACTTTACATCCTCTTTTTACTAAAGAATTAGCTATATTTCTTTTAGCTCCAAAATCATATAGGGCGATATGTTTATTACCTTCACCTATTGTATAAGGTTCTTTACATGTCGTTACTTCTACTACCCCTGATACTTTAAAAGCTTTGATTCTTGGTAATACTTCATTAATATCTTTATATGTATTGGTTGTAATCATTCCATTCATACAACCTTTATTTCGAATAATTCTCGTTAAGTGTCGTGTATCAATACCCTGAATTCCAGGAATATCATTTTTCACTAAATACTCTTGCAAATCGATATTCTTTCTAAAATTACTTCCTAATCTTGCTAGTTCATTAACTACAAAACCTTCTACATATGGCTTGTCTGACTCTTGATCGTCTAAACACACTCCATAATTTCCAATCAACGGGTATGTCATAACAACTGATTGTCCCGCATATGAAGGATCCGTTAAAACTTCTAAATATCCTGTCATTGAGGTATTAAAAACAAACTCACTAATTACTTCTTTTGTTGTTCCAATGCTCTCACCCTCAAATACACTTCCATCTTCTAAAATTAAGTATGCTTTCATATGTGTCCTCCTTTAACTTATAAAAAAACATATCAATGAATAATTGATATGTTAATTATAAAAAACAAAACTATAAAAGAATGAGAAATAAACGTCTTTAACAAATATACTGATGTTATCTTTATATTTTTTCAACATTTTCATCACTCCTTCTTTAGTTATCTTTATTAGTATACATAAAAGCCTCACAATATTCAACAAGTTTTTTCAAAAAATAATTATTCGCTTCTTTTTCTAAAAATAAATACTATTATACTACCTAATATACTCATACATATTCCACTATAAAACAATACTTCATTGCTATCTCCTGTTTCAATAATTGGTGCTAAAGTATTTTCAAATGTCACTTTATGAATATTTCCTACCCCTTCTAATTCATCATTAATCTCAATACTAATAACTTCTTTTGACAATTGATATCCTTGTGGGGCATCTATTTCTTTAATATATACCACTCCATATGCTATATCTCTAAAGGTTATTGTTCCTGTTTCAATATCTGCTTTAACTATATCTATTTCTTTATTACATTCTTCATCTAGATACAAACCAAAAGAAAAATCTTTATTTTTTATTATCTCTTTTGTTTTACTATCTATTTTTGTAAGTTCAATCTCTGTTAAGATGGGTTGATCTTTCATTGTAACTATCGGATCTTTCTCCACTATAAAAGATACATCATTGGCTAATAAATACCCCTTAGGCGCTTCTACTTCATGAAGAATATATTCTTTCCCTCTCTCTAATCCTTTTACAAGTTCTGCATCTTGCTTTGATGTCCATTCTAAAATCAGATTCCCATCCATATCTAGGATTTGTAATTTTGCGTTTTCAACTAGTTCTTTAGTAATGCTATCTTCTTTTCGAAATTCTATCTCTGTTAATTCATTTTCTATTTCTAAATTGTATACATATTCATTTGTTACTGTATCCTCTTGTTTGAAGGTAACTAGTATCTCATCATGTAATTGATACATGGGTAGTGTTTCAACCTCAATAATCTTATATTCTACTTCTCCTAAAGATAATGGTAAGTCTCTTATTTCTAGAGTTAAGTTTTCATCTGTACGGTATAAGCCTTCACTATCATCCGGATTTGGAATTACTTCTCCTTTATAATATATAACTTTGCCACTACTTGGATTTATAATATCACAATTTGTTTCTACTCTAAATTTCGCAAATCCTTGTATTTGTTGTTCTAAATCTTCAAAGCTTTTCTTAATAATAACAGAACCTGTTGGCTTGTCATTCTCAATAGCGATAGTAATTACCGGATCTTCATCTCCATCAATTTCTACTGCTCCTTGATTTTTAATTATGACTTCTATAGGATTTTCTAATGTTAAATATCCTAATGGCGTCTGTATCTCTTCAATAAAGTAAGTACCTGCCTTCAATTTTAAAGGTGTTGTCACCATTCCCGTTTCATCTGTTTTAAATGTGTCAACCTTTGTATTTCCTATTTTTTGAGAAATAACCTTTCCTGTACTATCTTTTATTTGAAAACTAGCTTCATTTAAAATTACTACTTCACCAGTTTTAATATCTTTCTTCACTAACTTTAAATAAGCCTCAAATGGCGCATCATTCAATATGCGATACACTTGTGGTGTTCTATTATCTTGATTAATAATTACTGTAAAATCTCTTGTTGTTATTACATCAGGCGGTGTTTTAGTCTCTTTTACTATGTATGTTCCATAGGGAAGTTCTTTAGATATCGCACTACCATTTTCATCAGTAACTAATACATCATATATGGATGCCTCATCCCAACCAACTTTCTCTATTTCACTTTCTAATTTAACAGTGAATTCTGCACCTTCTAATTTTGGTACCTCTCCACTTTCACCATTTGTACTAATTTTTATTAAAGAAAAAGCCTGTTTTATAACATTTTCTTTTGTTGTCACATGCCATTGTAAATCTAACTCTACTACCCCATCACTCAATAATTGAGTTGGATTTACATAGATTACTTCATCACTTAATACATAACCAATCGGAGCCTTAGTTTCTTTTATGTAATAAGTATCATGTGTCCATAGTTTTTCAAATCTAACGACACCTACTTCATCAAAAATTCGACTAACAAGTAATTCATCATTTCCATTAAATAATCCGTATTCTGCTCCTATTAATGTAGCGTCTCCTTGTGGTACATACTCACCAGAATCAGCATCTACCTTTTTTAGATTAACATCAATATATTTATTTACTTTAAAAGTGATCCAATTATTCTCCACTTCTTTTGTCTTTAAAACCGATACGGATTGACTATTTCCATTACGAACCACAAAATTTGTTCCTTCGTTTGTGATTGATTTTTTTAATTTAATAGTAGCTGAGTCACTTGCATTGATTGTTGCTTTCACTACTAATTCATTATTATAAATACTTACTTCTAATCCATCTGTCGATATAATATCCATAGTATTTAATACACCATTGTCATCATTAAAGCTTATTGTTTCACCAATAGTTAATTCATGTTCAGTATTATGAAAACTTACTTTTGTCGTGTAGCTATTAACTTTGTTCATTACCTGATTTTTCCAATCTTGTTGACTTTCTCTAGTTGGGTATGTATCACTTACATAATAATCACTATATCCTAAATATTCCCAAACTAAGTTCTGCACTAATGCATAATTGTCATCACTTGGCTGATTATAGTATCCAAAATTTGCGATTAAGGAAAGTACTCTTTCTTATTCAGCAGTAATCCCTATATCAGAAAAATCAATAAGAGTATTAGTTCCTGTCTCTAATACTTTGTTTGCTTGTAAACACCATGAAGTTTGATTATCCACTTTAATTAGAGGTAATGGGCCATACACCCCTCCAGTTCCTGAAACTGCTTGCCAACTTCGATTATAGTCCATAGTAACACTATGACTACTAGCATTAATTCCTACCATCAACAGTATCCCGATAAAGGTTAGTAATGGTACATAAATACTTTTCCATTTTAATTTCTTTATTTTATGTATTATCATCTTAATTACATCCTTTCTTATTTTTATACTAAGAAAAAATGTAAATTTCTTTTATAAAAAAAAGTATTCGTATAGAATACTTTAATTTATCTTTTCAATTGAATACCCCAAACGACTAAACTCTTCAATAATTGATTGAATATGTAACTGTCCATTTGTTTCTACAGTTACTCTTAGTTCCACTTCTGAGAAACGAGCAAAATTTTTAAACTGATTATGATCTACACCAATAACATTAGCACCCAACTTTGATAATACCTCTGACACCAATTGTAATTGTCCTGGTTTATCAGGTAACTGTACAGAGAATGTGAAAATTCTTCCACGAGAAATTAATCCTTTATTTATCATTGATGATATTGTCATCACATCAATATTTCCACCACTAAGTACAGAAACTACTTTTTTTCCTTTTTGTTTGATTTTATTTAAACCAGCTAAAGCTAATATTCCTGAACCTTCAGCTACCATTTTATGTTTTTCAACTAGTAAAAGAAAAGCATCCATTAATTCATAGTCTGTAACTGTTACAATTTCATCAACATACTTTTTTATATAAGAAAATGTTTTATCTCCAATTTGACGTACTGCTGTACCATCTGCAATAGTATTTACTTCATCTAAAGAAATAACTGTATCTGCTTCTGTTGCAGCTGCTGCACTAGCAGCACCTTCAGGTTCTACACCAATGATTGTAATATTAGGATTGATTTGTTTTGCGGCACAAGCAATACCTGCAATCAAACCGCCACCACCGATTGGCACCAAAATAACATCTGCATCTGGTAATTCTTCTAAGATTTCTAATGCAATTGTTCCTTGGCCTTCCATAACATCTTCATCATCAAAGGGATGAACATATGTATATCCCTTTGTTTCTTGAAGTTCTTTAGCCTTCGCAGCAGCATCATCATAGATTTCACCATGTAAAATAACATTTGCGCCATGGCTTTTTGTCGCTTCTACTTTGATTAATGGAGTATGACTAGGCATAACAATAGTCGCTTTGACTCCTAATTGTTTTGCGGCATAAGCAACACCTTGGGCATGATTACCTGCCGAAGAAGCAATTAAACCTTTCTGCTTCGCATTATCATCTAATTTCACTATTTTATTATACGCCCCACGGATTTTAAAGGCACCCGTTTTCTGCATATTTTCTGGCTTAATATATACATCATTACCACATTCTTTTGAAAACGTAGCACTATGAATTAAATGTGTTTCATTAATGACTTGATCTACTCTCTTTTTAGCTTCTTTAAAATCTTTTAATGTTAACATTGCTCATCCCCCCCTTTTATTGTTATAAGTATAACACTGATAAAACAAAAAGGAAATAAGAAATAAAAACAAAAAACCATCATAAGGATGGTTTAATTATTACTTATTTATGCTTGATTTGTCTGATTGATGTGTCATAGAAGTACCCATTTTGGTTGATGCGATTCATGATTTCATCATGGATTCCATCATTTATTTCAATAATATGTTCTAAAGACATATCATCATCTCTTAGTTTAGTATTTAAAAAACTAACTAACATATGAATATCATTTGGTAACATTAAATTTCACCCTTTTCTTGTAATTGTTTTAAACAGTTAAAGATTCCTTCATTATCATTAGAATCTGTAATATAATCCGCTTCTGCTTTTACTTCATCAACACTATTCCCCATAGCTACACCTAATCCTGCATAACGAATCATACTTAAATCATTATACCCATCTCCAAAGGCAATTAACTCTTCTTTTGAAATATTTAAAGATTTTAATATAACATCTAAAGAACTTGCTTTATCCACACCTTGGTCCATTACTTCAATAAAGAAGGGAGTAGAGCGATATACAGATAAATTATTTATGAATGGTTCTTTAAAATCATCTAAAATACTCTCTACATATTCAGGTTTCCCAGTTAGTAATACTTTATTAACACTTTCATTTACTGTAGCCTTAAAATCATCTACTTTTTCAATTTCCATATGATTGAGTGTCGCTTCATATTGTACATATTCATCATCAATATCTTCTGTAATAATTTTATCTTTGATATATGTTAGTACTGCTAGATTATATTCTTTTCCTCTTTCATACACTTGATGTGCCAAATCTTTAGAATAAATTTTATCATATACTATTTCTTTGTTTTTTTGGTTCACTACCCTTGCACCATTAAATGATAATACATAACCACCTAATGTTTCTAACTCTAATTCTTTAGCCTCAGCAACCATTCCTTGTGTTGGGCGTCCAGAAGCTAAAATCACTATAATTCCCTGTTTAGCCAAATCCATTAATAATTCTTTTGTCTTCGGTAATATTGTTTTCTCTGAACTCTTCAAAGTTCCATCTAAATCTAACGCTATTGCTTTATACTTCATATATATCCTCCACTTTTAAATATAGTGTAAAGAATTATAAATACAAAGTCAATAATTGTAATCCTCTCCAAAGTAATTTTATATTTTAATAGAAATTATTGATACATAAAAAAATCATTCTTACACCCTAACATGTAAAAGAATGATTATTGTCATGAGTAAAACACTACTATCACATATCACAGTATATATTTTTCATCAACTCTAAAAATAATAAAAATTAAAAGTAATTTCATGTTTTATTATCTATATAGTAATGAAGGTAGTTTTTTATTCGTGATCCTGCTTTTCCTCTCTTATCTTGTTGGCTTAAGGAGGTGTTCTTTTATGGAATATTACATTATCATTCTTTTAATCTTAAAAGAAATCAATTTGATAATAATAAACATAAAACAAGAACCATCCCACAAACCTAACAAGTAAAAGGATGGTTTATAATACACGGATAGAAGTACTATCTCCTCATATTATAGTACATATTTTTATTATAATCAAGAAATTATTGTTTGTGATATTATTTTATTAAAATAATATTAATTTATTATTTACAAATAACTAAAAATATTCTATACTATATACAATCACTACACAAAGTAAAGGCAAAGACAAGGAGAGTACTATTTTACAGAAGCAATAGCGAGCTAATGAATGGTGGAAGTTTAGCAGTGAAGTAAAATACGAAGAACACCTTTGAGCTGTCTACCGAAAACTATTTAGTTAGTAGGCTAGGACGTTACCAATAACGTTATCATTGGCGGGTATCGAGTACTCTTTGAAGTATTTTCCGTACCATGTAACTACACTATTTTTTAGTTATACGGTACTCGCTTTATGGCGAGTTTTTATATACCCGATTGTATATTAATATAAAGGGGGAGTAAGAATGTGTGGTTTTTTAGTAGTAGGAAGTAATAAGATTTCAAAAGAGGTTTTTAAAGAATGTCTAGATATTTGTAAGTATCGTGGTCCAGATCATCAACATATTAGTCAAGAGGGTCCTATTACATGGGGCTTTAACCGCTTATCAATTATGGATTTATCATCTAATGGAAATCAACCTTTTATGTACCAAGATAATACCTTAGTGTGTAATGGAGAAATTTATAATTATAAACAATTATCTAATGTAGTAGAGAATGAATATCAATTTATATCAAGCAGTGATTGTGAGGTATTATTACCGTTATATCATAAATATGGATTAGAAATCACTTGTACATTTTTAGATGCAGAATTTGCGTTTGTATTATATGACAATAAAACAAATCAAATACTTGCTGCACGTGATCCTATGGGTATCCGTCCGATGTTTTATGGATACCACAAAGTCGATAGCACCATTTGTTTTTGTTCAGAAGCGAAAGGTTTAATGAATATTTGTGATGATATTCATCCATTTCCACCAGGTCATTATTATCAAGATGGAAAATTTGTATGTTATCATCAAATTAGTGATACACCCACAATGCATCATGATAGTATCGAGACTATAGCCACTTCTTTACAACAGAAATTAGAAAATGCAGTAGAGAAACGTTTACAATCTGATGCACCTATTGGCTTTCTATTGAGTGGTGGTTTAGATTCTTCATTAGTTTGTGCTATTGCTTCTAAAAAACTTAATAAGCCTATTCGAACTTTTGCGGTTGGGATGGAAAGTGATCCTATTGATTTACAGTACGCTAAACAAGTCTCTGAATACTTACAAACAGAACATACCGAGGTAATCATTACAAAAAAAGATGTTTTAACCGCTGTTAAAGAAGTTATATATCACCTTGAGACATTTGATATTACTACTATTCGTGCTAGTATCGCTATGTATCTATTATGTAAATATATTCATGAAAATACAGATATCAAAGTCATTTTAACTGGCGAAGTAAGTGATGAATTATTTGGTTATAAATATACAGATTACGCTCCATCACCTTCTGCTTTTCAACAAGAATCAAAAAAACGTATTAATGAACTATATATATATGATGTTCTACGCGCTGATCGTTGTATTTCTGCTCATGCATTAGAGGGTCGTGTTCCTTTTGCAGATATTGACTTTGTAAAATACGCTATGGCTATTGATCCAAGTAAAAAAATGAACACTTATCAAAAAGGAAAATATTTATTACGTCATGCATTTGAAGGAAAAGGTTATTTACCAGAGGATATTCTCTTTAGAGAAAAAGCTGCCTTCTCAGATGCAGTTGGACACTCTATGGTAGATTATTTAAAAGAATACGCTAATAAGTTATACTCTGATAATGAATTAGAAACTTCTAAAAATAAATATTCTTATTGCACACCATTTACTAAAGAACCTTTACTGTATCGTGATATATTTGAATCATTCTATCCAAACAATAGTCACTGGATTGTAGATTTTTGGATGCCCAATAAAGAGTGGAAAAACTGTGACGTCAATGATCCTAGCGCACGTGTATTAAAAAACTATGGTACTAGCGGAAAGTAATTACCATAATGATTATTAAAAATAGTTACTGCGTAATTTAGCAGTAACTATTTTTGTACATCTTTAATCAATTTTTCTAAATGATTTAATAAATTTTGTTTATCTTCTTTTGTTCTTTTAGCAGGGCCTTTTGTTCGAACTCCGGATTTTCTTTGTTTAGCAGATATATATCTTGTCATTAGTAAAGTTTGAATGTTCTCTTCATTAATTATTTTTCCTGACACATGTAAAACATTTGCCTTCTTGGGAAGCACAAGACTAGCTAGACCATAATCTTGAGTAATAACGATATCCATATTTTTCACAGTCTTCATGATTTGAAAGTCAACACTATCACTTCCTACTTCACAATAAACAACTTTACAACCTTCTAATGTGTTTTCGTGTGCATAATCTATAAAAAGTATAACTTCACAATTATACTTCTTGGCAATTTCAATTATTTCTTCTTTATTGGGACATGCATCACCATCAATTAATATACGCATATACCTGTCCATATTAATACTGCTACAGCTATAAATCCACCAAATAACCCACCTAAGTGACCTGTTTTAGAAACACGTACATTCATAAATGTAAATGCAATATTGATGACAATAACCATCATATAATCTTTCAATAAATCTAAATATACTCCTTGTAGTAGAACTCCCAAAGCTATCATTGCTCCAAGATAACCATAGAATATCCCACTAGCACCTAATGTGATTTTATTTTCTAAGCTATAATCCTTTAATGCCATAATATATGTTAGCCCTGTTGTCGCTAAACAAGAAACTAATACTAAATATATATATGGAAATGTACCCAAATACATTTCAAAGAATGTTCCTAAATAATAAATACCATATAAATTCATTGCGATATGTAAAATATCAACATGGACAAAATTAGATGTTAATAATCTCCAATATTCCTTTTTTATTTCTACTCTTGGTGGATACAATGCACCATATTTAATAGCTAACGATGCCTTGTCACTATCCTTTTCAATAAAATTTATACATACATATATTATTACGCATATTAGCATAATTGCTTTTGTTATCATATAACTCTCCTAATCTATAACTAATACTTTTCTAGATCTTTGAATAGTATTACCCGTGTCATTTGTGACTGTATAAATAACCTCATAGATTCCTTCTTCTTTAGTATTAACACTGTTTTTAATTATTTGTATTTTACTAGTAATATCTTTTCCTTTACCATCTGTTGCAGTAACATCTAGCATTGGATCAAAATGTTTTCCTACTTTGATTTCTACATCTTCAATCCCTAAAATACTAGGCATATCTCCATTATCGCCAACTACAATCTTAACGCGCAATTTAGCAGATTGATTATCAGAACTATCTTTAACTATTATGTTTTCAATATATGAACCTTTTTTAGAAAAAGTTTTCGTTGTTACTAATGTCTCATCTTCATTTTCAAAATACGCCACAACATCTGAACTGTCTTCTATCGAGTCTAATAAATCAATAGCATCTAATGTCGTATCAACAGCAATGTTTTGTTGTACTTGTTTTAATTGTACAACTGGTTTAGTAGTATCTACAATTTTAATATAAAATGGATAAACCTCATCCATATATGTGATAGAAGCCGGATATACACCAACCTCATTTTTTACTTCTGATAAATTTAATTGTGCTAATTCTATAACTGAAGAATTAGCATTTATATAATCTGCAACATTAGTTGATATTGTGTCTGTTCCATATTCATATTTAAAGGTTTCTAGTTTTAATTGTAATGGAACAACGTTTAATGCTAGTATAACTAGTAAGGTGCTTATAGTAGTAAAAAAAAGTAAAATTGTACCAATTATTTTATTTTTCACGCTACTATCACCCCATATATTAGTATAACACTTTTTCATAGTAATTTATTAATTTCTTCTTAATTTTTGTAAAAAAGTACCATACTTTTAGTTGCTACTATATATTCAATTATTACTAAATTATCCAATAATTAAAAAAAATATCAAAAATAGGCGACAGAATTAATATTTCTTCATACTATAATGTAGAGAGAGGTGATACTGTATGTATGAAAATTATTCTTGTTGCCAACAAAACATGGGAAATTGCTACCAACAAAACATGGCAAGCTGCGGTCAACAAAGCATAGGAGGTTGTGGTAACAACCACGGTGTTTTCTGTGTAATCATTGTACTTTTCATTTTGTGTGCATTCACAAAAAGAAGTTGTGATAGATGTGATGATCGCGATAGCTGCCATATAGCTTAATAATATAAAAAAAATAGAGCTAATCTACTTTTTTTATATCCATTTTAATAGTCTTTGAATTACTTTATCCTTGCCAACTAAAACAATTGAACTAGCTAAATCTGGGCCATGCATACTACCAGTTGTGGCAATACGAATTGGCATAAATAACATTTTTCCCTTTGCACCAGCATCTTTTTGAGTTGCTTTAATACTTGCTTGGACATCTTCTTTTGTTAATACCTCTAATGCTTCAATCTTTTCTTTGAATACTTTTAATGTATTAGGTATACTTTCATCACTCATAAATGTCGTTGCTTCTTCATCTAAAGTTACATCATCTTCAAAGAATATTTTTACTAGGTCTACAATTTCTGCACCATATGATAATTGTTCATGATATACTGCTACTAATTCTTCAATCCATTGTTTAGAAGTATTAGAAAGATCATATGCTTTTTCTAAATATGGTAAACATAATGTAACTACTTCTTCTAATGGCATTTCTTTAATATAACGATTATTCACCCAAGTTAATTTATTCTTATCGAACATTGATGGGGATTTAGATAAACGTTTTTCATCAAAAACAGAAATTAATTCTTCTTTTGTAAAGATTTCTTGTTCTCCTTCTGGTGACCATCCTAATAATGCCATAAAATTAAACATTGCAGACGCAAGATATCCCTCTTCTTTATATTGAGATACAAATTGCATAATAGATTCATCACGTTTTGATAATTTTTTTCTTTGTTCATTAACAATTAAAGTCATATGTCCATAAGTAGGGGCTTGCCACCCTAACATTTCATAAATCATTAATTGTTTTGGAGTATTACTTAAATGTTCTTCTCCTCTAAAAACATGTGTGATATCCATTGTATGATCATCAATTACTACCGCATAATTATATGTTGGAATTCCGTTTGCTTTCACCAACACCCAATCACCAATATCTTCAGATGCAAATGATACTTCTTCACGTATCATATCTTGAAAAACATAAGTTTTCCCAGCAGGAACTTTTACACGAATTGTATAAGGCATTCCAGATTCTTCTTTTTCCTTTACTTCTTCTGCAGACATCCCACAGCATTTACGATTATACATAGGAGCAATTCCGGCAGCAGTTTGTCTTTCATGTTCTTCTTCTAACTCTTCTGGTGTACAAAAGCATTTATATGCTAATCCTTTTTCTAATAAGATATCTGTATACTTTTTATAAATATCTAATCTTTCCATTTGACGATATGGCGCGTATTTAGGATTTGGTTCTAATGGTGATTCATCAGGAATAATCCCTAGCCATTCTAGATTATCTAATTGGCTTTTTTCTCCACCTTCTATATTTCTTTCAATATCTGTATCTTCTAAACGAAAGATAAAGTCTCCTCCATGATGTTTAGCAAATAAATAATTGAATAATGCTGTTCTTGCACCACCGATATGTAAATGTCCAGTTGGACTAGGAGCATAACGCACTCTTACTTTTGTCATTTCTAAATTCCTCTTTTCTTTAACATTACAACACTTTGTGCTTGCACACCTTCTTCACGTCCAACATAACCTAATGTTTCGCCGCGTGTTGCCTTTATATTGACATCTTCTATAGAACACCCTAAACTATGTCTAATATTTTCTCGCATTTGATAAATATGGGGTGCCATTTTCGGTTTCTCGATTAAGATAATAGCATCAATATTATTAATCTCATATCCTTTATCTTCCATCATCTTTCTAGTTTCTTCCAACAAGAACAAAGAATCAATTCCTTCATATTTAGAATCTGTATCACTAAAGTGCGTGCCGATATCGCCTAACCCTAACGCTCCAATAATACTCTCAATAATTGCATGCGTTAAAACATCCGCATCACTATGACCTAATAATCCTTTATCATGAGGAATTGTAACGCCACCAATAATTAATTTTCTTCCGACTACTAAACGATGAATATCTACAGATTGTCCAATACGATACATCTTAATCACCTCACGCATTATTCTAGCATATTGTGCAGTTATTATCTATAATAAAATAGTCCATATCGCAATAATATACAGGTCAATTGAAATAATTCTATTGTTTTATGTTATACTTTATTAGTAGATTATGATACATAAAAATATAGAGGTGTAATATGCATAAGATAAGAATGAAAATGAATTATGCAAGAAAACAAAGTGAAGTATAAAGTGCTATAATAGATGGAACTATGACACGACAACAGGAGCACCAATTCTCTTTACTCATAGATTTTCAATTCATAGGAAAATTCAATAATCAGGAATCTTCAACACCAATACTATATAAGCAATTAGATGTTATAAAAGAAGCTAAGAATCTAATTAGTTTAGAATTAAGAAATGTAGTGATTAATAAGAATGATATATTTTATAGTTTTAAAAACCTTAAGCATTTAGCCTTAATAAATTGCGTTATTGAAGATTTATCTTTTTTACAAAGTTTAGATAATTTAATAGAACTATCTCTTTCATCTTCTTCATTTACTAATATTGATTCTTTACAAAACTTAAAAAATCTAG
>JBKEBJ010000316.1:0-3312 GCA_047973105.1 Coprobacillaceae bacterium
CTCCTCAATTTCTGTATTCACTTTATTTAACACTACATTCTCTGTAAATGATTTAACAATATCATTTCCTATTATTATTTTCCCCATATCTATTACTCCTTTATATTTTCTGATATTTTAATTTTTCCAATATCTAATGTTCCTAAAATAGTAGCTACTAAAGTTGCACATATAATTATTACTGGACACAGTAAATATGCAATCATTGGGTTTATAGTGAAACTAAAAGCAGTTGCTCCAAATGTAGCTATTAAGGCTGACGCTAATATTTCACCAACAGTATTCGCTAATATAATTCCTATTACAATTCCTATTATTAAAACGAAGATAGAGCGACTCATATATTGTTTAACAACATCATTGGAAGTAAATCCTAAAGACTTCATTATCGCAATTGAATACTTATCTTTTGTAACTAACATTTTCATGAATAATAATGTTACTAAAATAATGATAACTACTGCAATAACAATCGCTACTTGGGATACTGTATAAACCGATTCAATAGTTGAACCAAATGTTTGATTCGCGAATTCATCAATATCGACTACTTTAGCAAAAGAGAAATCTTCACTATATTCCTTTACCTTTTTATCAATTAAAGAAGAATCGTTTAGGTTAACAGAAATGTTATACCACATCACAGCTCCTTTTGAATCACTAAATGTTACTTTAGCTGTTTTTCCGCCATTAGTTATATCTGAATATATACCACAAACTTTCATTACCTTCTCTTTATCATCAACAACAATAATCATTTTATCACCGACTTTTTTTCCTAATTCATCAGCATTTAAAACAGATAATGCAATTTCATCTTCTTCCGTTGGGATTTCTCCTTCTGTATATTTAAGTGGGAATAATGTATGATCTCCCAAATCAACTCGTAAACGTTCCTCTGTTCCATCATCCAATTTTGTAAGATATGATTTTGTAGTCAGGGTACTATAATCACTAACCGATACATCTTCATCTAAGGCTTTTAATACTTCATCCACTTTAATACTTATATTATCTGTTTGTTGAATATTAATACTCATATCACTTAAACCTGAGCCCATATAATTAGTAAATTCTCTACTTGACACAGTATTATATAAATTCTGTGGAACGACGATAATAAAAGTTGAGATAATCAGTACAATTAACATTGTAATATATAATTTCTTTCTTGTTAGAACATCTTTCAATCCTAAGAAGATGTTTGTATTTAATATTTTTGTTTTATTTAAAGAGAAGAAATTAGCTTTTGCATATTTTTGTTGTATTGTACCAAAGCGAATTGCTTCTGTCGCTGATATCTTTTTAAAACGTCTAAGCACCACTCTTACATATGTGATGATTGCTAAGAAAACTATAATAATGCCAATAATGCCTAATATCATTGCCAATGATGTATTTTCACTCTCACCCATATATAATTTAATATTCTCAAGCAATTTTCCTTTAAAGACAAATGATAATGCAAATCCAACAATCCCTCCAACAAAGGAAATGGCTGCATACTTAGCTAAATAGATTTTCTTAATATCACTAATACGTAAACCAATTGCCTTCATAACTCCAATTTCACGATAGTCATCGTCTATTTTGGCTAGTAAAGTAAAACGAATACATAGGAAGGTAATAGCGACAATTAGAAAGCTAATTAATAAAATCATCGCAATCATTATTCCATCTGTAATAGCATTCAGCATTTGAAATAATGAGTATGAAAGAGCAGGACCATTTGATTCTAATCCAGCATTAACATATTCTGTTTCAAAACTAACTAATGAAATAGTATCTTGTAAACGAAACTCAATTAAATATTCCATTCCACCCATTACTTTTATATCTTCAAAATCTATGTCACTTACTAACCATCTTTGTGATGAAGCAAGTGGCGAATTCATCTGTGAATCTCTAGCAAAACCTGCAATAATAAATTCTTTTCCTGCAATTTTTGCTGTATCTCCAACTTTAGCTATATTATCTTTCATATAACTAATTGGTAAATATATTTCACCAGGCTTTACATCTATTACATTATTATCAAAATCTAAAAGATAATCAAAATTCTTACTTTGTTTAACAAAGCCATTATCTAAAATAGAATTATCTAATGCATCACCATTAATTGTAATTTTTGCATTTTCTATATTCACAAATTCAACAACTTGAAATTCTTCAACGCCCTTATTTTCACTCGCAAATTCTGATAGCCTTTCGACATCAATATCACCCGAGTGCATCTGCATAAAATGCGGTGTCTTAGCCTTCGTCATTAGTGTATCAATTGAACCAGCTAAATTGACTCCTAATATTGCGACTAAAGAAATAAGCATTGATGCAACAGCAACAAATGCTGCTGTTGTAATCGTTGTTAATTTACTTCTAAGAAAATCATTTTTTATTATTCTTGTATACATATATTCCCTCTATTCCTCAAACCTTTACTGATTTGGATATTTTTAATTCTATATACTTTTAAGAAAAAGCCTTCATCATATAGGGTATAAAATCCCCTTCTTTTATACCTAATACTTTTTCTATATTACAAATAAACGCTTGTATACGTCGCATCATTTCTTCTTCACTTACTTCCATCTCATGATCAAATACAGTGTTCACATATACAACTATCATTTCTACAGTTTCATAAGGATATGGTGTTTTAAATACTCCTAGTTCTATCCCTTCTTCAACAATACCCGTTAATATTGGTGTAACATTAGTGAGAATCATCTTGTCCATTTTCTTATTCATCAATGCATTTTGTGGTCGATGAATATGATTTAACATCTCTTTTCCATTATCATGATCATTAAAGTTTAAAGCTTTAATAACCTCAATAATTCGCTCCATAACCGGAATATTTGAATCTACTGCAATTTTTCTAGCCTCTGCTAAGAATTGAATACTATAACGTTCAATCAATGCATCCATAATATCTTCTTTAGACTTAAAATGATGATATAAAGTCCCTCTAGCAATACCTACTTTATCCAATATATCATTGGTACTTGTTCCATCATATCCCTTAGTATTGAATAATGCATCTGCAGCATCTAGTATTTCATTTTTTCTCTCTTCTGCTTTTTTTACTATTCTCATTTCGATTTCCCATATAGACCGATAGTCTGTCTGTTTATGTATACATAATATCTTGATACCTAATAAATGTCAACTAAAAATAAAAAAAAGATAGATCAGACTGTTGACAATCAAAAAAGGATTGTTAACAGTTTTTTCTATTCACATCTTTTTGTGACTTCCTCTATATTCGATACATATAGCTATTAAAATGGTATAATTAATGTATAGAAATGA
>JBKEBJ010000378.1:0-11461 GCA_047973105.1 Coprobacillaceae bacterium
GTAAATAACAATACTGTTCTTTTCCTTCTGTAGAGTTTATTAATTTAAGTACATAATAGCTTTCACCAGATATCTCTATCATTTCCTCTTCTTCTATTTCATAGGTACTTGATGCTTCAAATCGTGATTTTATTACATCCTTATATTCTGTATCAGTCATATTTATATTTTCATCAATTGTATCTAATTTCTTATATTGAATTATTATATTTGTTTGTGCTGTCTCATCTTGAGCTACTGCATCATAAATCAAATTAGTATCTAACATTTTATTTGGTTTTTCATCTACCTTTGAATTAAAGTTTGCACTCTTAATTAAATTAAATCCTAAATCAATTACTTCGTTAAATGCTTCATCTGAAGATGATAACCAGTTATTAGGTAACTTGAACGTGATATTTGAATATTTGCTAATAAATGTATTCTGTTCCCAGATACCTCTTTCTGGAATGATTGTTTCTTCATTATCGATCACTTCTTTATCATCATTTGATATATTATCTGAATTCTTGTTAGTTCCACAACCAGTTAATAGTACAATTGATAGCGAAACTAAAAATGATTTTTTTATTATATTCATTTTTTCCTCCTACTTTATGTATTCATATTATAACAAGGATTTTAATCCTTTTCATTATTAATTCCAGAAATAATCATCCTCCGGCTTAGCCGGAGGTTTTTCATGTGCGGGCATAGCCCTGCTCCCAGAGCGGCATCTAAAGACGCTCCATTCCATGCGACCTGACTCTGCTCATTGCACTACTTTTTCTTAAATGGATCTCTTAAATCTAAACTTAACTGCTCCGCTTCTTGATCTTCCTTCAATTGGTTTCTTATATATTCTTGTATTATCTTTGTATTTTTCCCCGCTGTATCCACATAATATCCTCTACACCAGAAACTTCTCCCTTTATATTTATATCTCATGTTTCCCCATTTCTCATATACTATTTGACTACTCTTTCCTTTCAAATAACCCATAAATGAGGATACACTCATTTTAGGTGGTATCTCTATCAACATATGAATGTGATCTACACATACTTCGGCTTCTAATATTGTTACTCCTTTCCACTCACATAGTTCTCTTAGCACCTTTCCTATTTCAAGCCTTCTACTACCGTAGAACTCTTGCCTCCTGTATTTAGGGGCAAATACCACATGATATTTACAACTCCATTTCGTGTGTGATAAACTATGTAAGTCATTTGAATTATTTTTTTGATTCATTTGATTTTCCTCCTTGTATTTTATTGTTGCAGTTTCGCAGGCCGCAACTCTATTATACAGGAGGCTTTTTACATTATCACTCCGCTAAAGCTTTCTTGGACCCACAGACTATCTGTGGGTTTTATTGTTATACAAAAAGAAATAGGATTCCCTATTTCTCTATGATTGATCTTTTATATTTTTAAACGCCGTTGAAAGCATTAACTTAATTCTATTTAACTGATTTGTTTCACTAGCTCCTGGATCGTAATCAATTGCAACAATATTACTAGTCGGATATGCTTTTCGTAATGCTTTTATCGCGCCTTTTCCAGTAACATGATTTGGTAGACAACCAAATGGCTGCATACAAACTATATTTGGTGCTCCTGTTTCAATTAATTCAATCATTTCACCAGTTAAGAACCAACCCTCACCTGTTTGGTTTCCAATAGAAACAATTTCTTCTGCCTTTTCAGCTAAATGTTCTATTCTACTAGGTCCATAGAAACGTTTTGATTTATTTAAAGCTTTAACCATATCTTTTCTTAAATATTCAATAAAGGAAATTCCAATATTACATAGATGTTTCGCTTTTTTTGTTGCATGAAAATGTTTTTGTTCGAAAGCGGTATTATAGAAACAATATAAGAAGAAGTCAATTAAGTCACGCATTACCGCTTCACCGCCTTCTCTTTCTATAATATCTACAATTTCATTGTTTGCAGTAGGATGGAACTTAACTAATATTTCTCCAACTAATCCTACGCGTGGTTTTTTTATGTCTTTTAATGGTAAGTTATCAAAATCTTCAACAATCTTATAAACATTCTTTTTAAATTCTTTTAAACTCCCATTGGTTACATTTTCTTGGCATTTTTCAACCCAAGATTCATATAAACGATTAGCTGCTCCTTCTTCTAACTCATATGGCCTTACACGATATAATATTCGCATAAATAAGTCACCATACATCGCTCCAATAACAACTTTTTTAGCTAATGGTAATGTAATCTTAAACCCAGGATTATTCTCTAATCCAGAAAGATTTGCGGAAATAACTGGGATATGGTCTAGATTAGCGTCCTTCAATGCTTTTCTGATAAAGGCAATGTAGTTAGTTGCTCGACAACCACCGCCTGTTTGGGTAATAATAACTGCTGTTTTGTCTAAGTCATACTCCCCACTTTGTAAAGCTTCCATGATTTGTCCAACAACCAATATTGTTGGATAACATGCATCGTTATTAACGTATTTTAATCCTGCACTCATTGCTCCTTTATCAACAGATGGTAATACTTTTAAATTATACCCACTAACTTGCATAGCTTGTTCTACAAATTGAAAATGAATTGGTGACATTTGTGGGCATAAAATTGTATACTTTTCATCTTTCATCTTTTGTGTATATGGAACTTTATGAGACGTATATTTAGGTGGTAATGGTCCATCTAATTTTTCTTGTTTATCTATTGTTGCTTTTAATGAACGAATTCTAATACGAATTGCTCCTAGGTTACTTCCTTCATCTATTTTAATTAACGTAAATATCTTATTTCTAGCTTGTAAAATTTCTGCTACTTGGTCACTTGTTACTGCATCCAACCCACAACCAAATGATGTTAATTGAATCAATTGTAGATTCTCATGTTTTGTAACAAAATTAGCAGCACGGTATAAACGTGAGTGATACGTCCATTGATCAACAATTCGTAAATCTAATTCTTCATCATTTAAATGACACACACTGTCTTCCGTTAATACAGCCATACCTTCTGCAGTGATTAAATCTGCTAGTCCATGATTGATTTCCGGATCAACATGATAAGGCCTACCTGCTAATACAATGCCCTTTTTGTTATTTTCTTTTAGATATGCTAAGGTTTCTTCACCTTTTTTACGTATATCATCTTGGCAATTATGCATTTCTTCATAGGCATGTGTTATTGCTTCTTGTAACTCTTGATTAGTAATTCCAAACGCTGAAAATTCTTCTTTTAAATTTGTGAATAAAGTTTTCTTATTTCCCAAATCAATAAATGGATTTCTAAAAATAATTTCTTTTGTCTCTAATGTATCCACATTATTTCTAATTACTTCTGGATAAGAGGTTACAACAGGGCAGTTATATGTATTATTAGCATCTTCAAATTCTCTACGTTCATAACTTACACTTGGATAGAAAATATATTTAATTCCTTTTTCAATTAGAGATTCTATATGTCCATGGGCTAGTTTTGCTGGATAGCATACAGATTCTGAAGGAATACTTTCCATTCCCTTTTCAAATATATCTTTAGATGAACGTGGTGAAAGAACTACCTTGAATTTTAAGTCTGTAAAGAATGTATGCCAGAATGGATAATTTTCATACATATTTAATACTCTTGGAATTCCTACTATTCCTCTTTTTGCTTGTGTATCATTTAAACTTTTATAATTAAAGATACGGCGATATTTATAATCAAAAAGATTTGGTTCTTTTTCTTTCTTAATAGGAATATTAGCTCCTCTTTCACAACGATTTCCACTAATATATTCACTACTATCATTAAATGTAGCAACTGTTAACATACAATTATTGGTACATTTATTACAATATCTAATTTCTGTATCATAACTAAATTGTTCAATTTGATCTATTGTTAATATTGTTGATGGTTGTCCCTTATAGCTTTCTTTAGCTAATCTAGCAATACCAAAAGCACCCATTAATCCTGCAATGTCTGGACGAATAGCTTCAATTCCTGATTCTTTTTCAAAAGCACGTAAAACAGACTCATTATAGAAAGTTCCTCCTTGTACAAGAACACTATCTCCAACTGCCTCTTTTGAACGTAATTTAATAACCTTATATAGAGCGTTTTTAATAACTGAATATGATAATCCAGCACTAATATCTTCTACTTTAGCACCTTCTTTTTGTGCTTGTTTTACTTTAGAATTCATAAATACTGTACAACGGCTACCTAAATCAATAGGTGCCTTTGCATGTAATGCAATTTCTGCAAAATCTCGAACTTCATAACTCAATGATTTAGCAAATGTTTCAATAAATGATCCACATCCACTTGAGCATGCTTCATTTAGTAAGATATCTTGAATAACACCATCTTGAATACGTATTGCCTTCATATCTTGTCCACCGATATCCAAAATGAAACTAACATCTTCTTTAAAATATGTTGCTGCTTTATAATGAGCAATCGTTTCTACTTCACTCATATCCATTTTTAATGCAGCCTTTACTAATGCTTCTCCGTATCCAGTTACTCCGGTTCTAGCTAAAGTCACTCCAGCCGGAAGGATACTATATAATTCTTTCATTATTTTTATTACTACTTCTAATGGATTTCCTTCATTTGAATTATAAAATGAGTATAAAACTGACTCGTTTTCATCCATTAGAATTGCTTTTGTTGTTGTTGAACCAACATCAATCCCAAGATATGCATTTCCTTGATATGTTTTTATATCTGCTTTTCTAACTTTATTTTGAGAATGTCTTTTACGGAATTGTTCACGATCTTGGTCATCTTTAAATAATGGTTCTAATAAATTGTTACTAGAAGTAATTGAACCATCAATAGAGTTTAATTTATCTATAATTTGTTGAAATGTTTTTTCTGTTTGTTCTTCTTCTTTCGCTAATAAGCATGCACCCATTGCAACAAATAATTGTGAATTATCTGGAAAGATAATATCTTCTTCTTTTAATTGTAATGTTTCTATAAAACGATTACGTAATTGATCTAAGAAATATAAGGGACCACCTAAGAATGCTACTTTTCCTCGAATTGGTTTTCCACAAGCAAGCCCACTAATTGTTTGATTTACTACTGCCTGAAAAATAGAAATAGCAATATCCTCTTTATTCGCACCTTCATTTATTAATGGTTGTACATCTGTTTTAGCGAAGACTCCACAACGTGAAGCTATTGGATAAATCATTTCATAATTTTTAGCTAATTTATTTAATCCTCCAGCATCTGTTTGTAACAATGATGCCATTTGATCAATAAATGCACCTGTACCACCTGCACAAGTTCCATTCATTCTTTGTTCTAATGAAGATTCAAAATATGTAATCTTTGCATCTTCTCCCCCAAGTTCAATAGCTACATCACACTCTGGTATAATTGTCTCTACTGTTTTTGTACAAGCTATTACTTCTTGCACAAAGGGTATGTCTAAATATTGCGATAACGATAGTCCTCCGGATCCGGTCATCACTGTTTTTACTTCTATATTTCCTAACGTTTCTTTTGCGTCATTTAATAGTTTTTTTATGGCTAATTGAATATCTGAAAAATGTCGTTCATATTTAGAATAAATACAGTTATCTTGCATATCTGTTATATATATTTTGACAGTTGTAGAACCGACATCAATTCCCATATAATTTGTTTGGACCATATTTACCTCCCTAAGCGTATTATTGTATTATAATACTTTTTCCGACATTTTGCACCGATAATGTATCAAATAATACATTATTTTACTATACCAACAAACTATGAACATGGTATTAACAAAATACAACGATTTTTACACGTTGTTTTCTATTGATTTTAAATCATTATGTGAGAATAATGGTACTTAAGATAAAAAAGAGTAATTTATCCATCACTCTTAAATAATGAACTGCCTATACGAATGTATGTTGCTCCATGTTTTAATGCTAAAAGATAATCATTAGACATTCCCATAGATAATTCTTTGTACATGTCTTTATTATATTTTGTTTGCAGATGTTTTAAAAGTATTTTTGTTTCTTCAAAATATGTTTCTATTTCTTTTGCTTCTCTATTTGGTGCCATCATCATTAATCCTCTTACTTCAATATTTGGATATAGTTTTAATGATGCAAAAAGAGAGTCTATTTCCTCAATCATAAATCCATGTTTACTATCTTCTTTAGCGATATTAACTTGAATTAATACAGGCATCACAATCTCTTGTTTTTTAGCTTGTTTCTGTATTTCTTTTAATAATGATATTCGATCTACTGAATGAATTAAAGTAACTTTATCAATAATATACTTTACTTTATTTGTTTGTAAGGTCCCAATCATATGGAACTCTCCACTTCCATGATATTGGTCATATTTCTCTAGTAATGATTGCACCTTGTTTTCACCAAAAATCTTTACCCCTGTTTCGTCCAGTTGTTCTATTTCATTAATTCCTACATATTTTGTTGCAGCTACTAATGTTGCTGGTTTTATTTCTTTTATAATTCTTTTAACTTCTTCTGTATTCACTTTCATTTTATACTAGTTCCTCAAATAATTTATATAGTTGTGTATCTTTATTATTTTCTTCTCTCAATGCTTCTTCAATATCCATACTAACAATCGTATCCTTCTTTACACATACACATTCCCCACTTTTATTTTCAACAAGTAGTTCTACTGCCTTCATTCCCATCTTGCTTGCTAAGATCCTGTCCTCTGGTACTGGTGTTCCACCTCTTTGTATATGCCCTAAAACTAAAGCCCTGCCCGAATATCCCGTTCTATCATCTATATCTTTCGCTAGATCATAAACATCTAAGATATTTTCACTAACAATAATAATCGCATGCTTCTTTTTCGCTACCTTCTCTTCATATACTAATTGATTTACAATATCTGCCGTATTATAAGATCTATCTTTTGTTATTACCATTTCGCTTCCACAAGCAATACCAGCATGGACTGCTAATTGTCCACTTTGTCTTCCCATTACCTCAACAATGAAACAACGATGATGAGAACTAGAAGTATCTCGTAATTTATTAACTGCATCTACAATATTATATAGAGCCGTATGAAATCCAATTGTTTTATCAGTACCATTAATATCATTATCAATTGTACCAGGAATTCCAATACAAGGCATTCCCATTTTATGAACTGCAGTCGCACCGCGATAAGACCCATCTCCACCTATTACAATTAATCCCTCTATACCTATTTTATGTAATTGATCTATCCCTTTTTTTACGACTATATCATTTTTAAACTCTGGTAACCTTGAAGACCCCAGTATTGTTCCACCTTTATTTAAAATCTCTGATACATTATTTTTTTCTAATTTAAAAATATTTCCCTCTACTAACCCTTTATATCCTCCAGTAATACCATATACCTCTATTTCTTTTTTCATAGCTACTCTTGTTACTGCACGAATAGCACAATTCATTCCTGGTGCATCTCCTCCTGAAGTTAATACTGCTATTTTTTTCATAATATCTTTTTCCTTTTTTATAAATATTGATTCATTTTAATATATTTATTGTATCATATATTTTTATTTTTATTAATATACTACATTTAAGTTGACATATGTATCGAAGTTCGATATATTATATATAGAGGCTCGATATATATTGGAGGATATAATATGGATGATAACATTAAACGGATTTATGTTCCTATGACAGAGACAGCTTTTTATATACTACTGTCGTTGCAAGAAGAAATGCATGGTTATAATATTGTTCAAAAGGTTAGTGATATGACTAATAAAGAAATTATTATTAGTGCTGGAACAATGTATGGAACATTATCAAAAATGGAGAAAGATGCTTTAATTAAACAGAGTAAAGAAGAAGGAAAAAGAAAATATTATATATCTACTTCTTTAGGATCTAAAATATTACAGATTGAAATACAACGTATTGCTAGGCTGTATAAGAATAGTAAAGGAGAAATATACTATGGAAATAAAACATAAATATAGATTTTTTGCATTACCAGACTTTATTGAGGAACAAGAGTTTCTCATGGAACAACATTCTCAGGGTTGGAAATTTGTAAATTACAATGGATTTAATAAATACACATTTGAAAAATGTAACCCTGAGAATTATACGTATCAATTGGATTATAAGGAAGATGACACAGATGATGAGTCATATATACAACTTTTTAATGATTATGGATGGGAATACTTAATGAAGTATAATAGATTCTATTATTTTAGAAAAGAAAATACAAATAGCGATATAGATATTTCAATATTTAGTAACAAAGAATCAAAATTACAAATGATTAAAGCCATTCTTAATAAACAAAACAAATTATTTATATCTATTCTTCCTATCTTAATATTTTTCTCTTATCTATTGATTAAAACTTCAATAGATGATGGAAATATAGCATTTATAATATTTACTTGCATTATTATTGGTATATATATCTTTTCTTTATTCTTACATTTACGCAATTTATTCAAGTTACAAAGACTTATTCGTTCGATAGAATAATAAAAATAACTTATGCTTGAAGCATAAGTTATTTTATTTTTGTTCCATTTGGCAATTCTTTTACTTCGATTACTTCTAGTAATTTTTTCTTATTTCCTGCTAGAATCATACCTTGTGATTCAACACCTCTTAGATTTGCAGGTTTTAAATTAGTAACAACTATTACTTTTTTACCAATCATATCTTCTGGAGAATACGAATCTGCAATACCACTAACAATTTGTCTTATTTCTTTTCCAATGTTAATTTGTGATATTAAAAGCTTATCTGCATCTGGATGCTTTTCACATTCTTCTACAGTTCCCACTGTTAATTCAACTTTTGCGAAGTCATCAATTGTAATTGGATTTTCTATCTCAATTTTCTTTTCTTTTGGTTTTGGCTGTAATTCATCAATTTTCTTTTCAATTTCTTTAGGATCTAACCTAGCAAATAAAATTTCTGGTTTCTCTACAACCTTTGTTCCATCTTTATATAATCCAAATGTTTTTAAATCCGAAAGACTTCTTTGGTCTGTATTAATTTGATCTAATATTTTATTAGCAGTAGATGGAATATATGGTTCTAATGCCACTGCAGCAAATCGAATACTTTCTACTAAATTATATAATACTGTAGCTAAACGATCTTTTTTATCCTCTTCTTTAGCTAAAGCCCAAGGCATTGTTTCATCAATATATTTATTTGTTCTTCTAAGTAAAGTAAATATTTCATCTAATGCATCAGAAGCCTTATAATCATCCATTTTAGCAATTGCTTTTCCTGGCATTGCAAGTGCAATATCTTTTAATTCCTGATCTACTGGTTCTTCTACATTTGGGTTTGTAATAACACCATCAAAGTATTTATTTGACATTGCTATCGTACGATTAACTAAATTCCCTAAAATATTAGCTAAATCTGAATTGATTCTTTCAACCAATAAATCCCATGTCATTGTACCATCATTATCATATGGTATTTCATGTAATACAAAATAACGTACTGCATCTACGCCAAAGATATTTACTAAGTCATCCGCATAAATCACATTACCTTTTGATTTAGACATCTTTCCATCCCCTTGTAATAACCAAGGATGACCGAATACTTGTTTTGGTAATGGTAAATCTAAAGCCATTAACATGATTGGCCAATAAATAGTATGGAAACGTACAATATCCTTACCAATTAAATGTAGGTCAGCTGGCCAATAACGTTTAAATAATTCACCATGATTGCCATCTACATCATATCCTAACCCTGTAATATAATTTGACAAAGCATCTATCCAAACATACACAACATGTTTTGGATCAAAGTCTACTGGAATAGACCAAGTAAATGAAGTTCTAGAAACACATAAATCTTGTAGCCCAGGTTTTAAAAAGTTATTCATCATTTCATTTTTACGTGATACTGGTTGAATAAATTCTGGATGGTCCTCAATATGTTTAATTAGTCTATCTGCATAATTAGATAGTTTGAAGAAGTAAGCCTCTTCTTTAGCATCATGTACTTCTCCACCACAATCAGGACATTTACCATCGACTAATTGTGATTCTGTGAAAAATGATTCACATGCTGTACAGTACTTTCCTTCGTAATGACCTAAATAGATATCTCCTTGATCATATAATTTCTTAAATATTTTCTGTACTTGTTTTTTATGATAATCATCTGTTGTTCGAACAAAGCTATCATATGATGTGTTCATTAAATCCCAAATACGTTTAACATCAGCAGCTTTTTCATTTACAAAATCTTGTGGATCTTGGTTAGCTTCTTTAGCTCTTATTTCTATTTTTTGTCCATGTTCATCTGTTCCTGTTTGAAAATAGACATTATACCCTTCTTGTCTTTTAAATCTAGCAATTGCATCTGCTAAGATAATTTCATATGTATTCCCAATATGAGGTTTACCAGAAGTATAAGCTATTGCTGTAGTTATATAAAAATCTTTTTCTTTTTTCATTTTAATCTTCCTCTCTATAAATAAAAAACGCCCTTAATAAAGGACGAAATTATCGCGGTACCACCTTTTTTACACAAACATGTGTCTCTCAAGACTTGTAACGTAAGTTAGTCGGCTATCTCTAACTATTCGAGATAACTGCTCATGGGCCATTTTCATAAGGTTTAACTGCTAGTTTTCACCACCCACTAACTCTCTACAAGTGTTCCTTACTTTCTTCCAATCTTTGCATTTTATATTTATATATTTTACTATAAATCCCTTAATACGTCAACATAGTATAAGTATGCCTTGATTTCTATATATTAGACCACTCACTATTTAATTCTTGATAAATTTGTTGCATTTCACTATCTGTTTCTGACATTGCTTCTGCACACATTCTTAA
Source organism: Coprobacillaceae bacterium (assembly GCA_047973105.1). Classification (GTDB taxonomy): domain Bacteria; phylum Bacillota_I; class Bacilli_A; order Erysipelotrichales; family Coprobacillaceae; genus CAKVJS01. Next base: position 10,804 of record JBKEBJ010000378.1, read on the forward strand.
TCTACCCACTGTTTCATCACTTATATTGTGTTTTGATTTATAATGTAGCTCGTGTTCCAAACTAGCCCAACAATCCATAGCAATTGTTCGTAGTTGAATTTCTACAGGTACTTTTATAATTTCTGCTTTTTTGTATACTGAAACTTCCACAATTAGATGTAAACTTCTATATCCACTGTCTTTAGGATATAAGATATAGTTTTTCTGTAGTATTAAGTTTATATCATCATGAATTACAAGTAATTGTGCAACATAATTAATATCATTAACATAGTTACATATAACTCGTAAGCCAGCAATATCCTGTAACTCATAAAAACCGTCTAATGTTTCAGGCATATCTCTTCTTTTTAATTTTCCTATTATACTATCTTTTCCTTTTAATCTTGACTTAATTGCATGTATAGGATTATGTCTTAAACTACACTTCATTTCTTCATCTAATATTTTTAATTTTGTTTCTACTATATGAATAGCAGCTTGGTATGGTTGTAATAGTTGATCAAATGATTTCTGACTATTAAATATATCTTCTAATCTTTCCATGATACATCTCCTTGTACTCTATTATAAACTATAAACACATTTCATTGTGTCTTTTGGGTGCAAACTTTACTAAATGTTTCACGTGAAACAAAAAAGGGAATCATCCCTTTTT
>JBKEBJ010000392.1:0-6566 GCA_047973105.1 Coprobacillaceae bacterium
TTTGAATGGCTTCAGCACCATCTTGGGCTTCATCAATTTCATATCCTTCACTACTCAACAAAACCTGAATGATTTCGCGAATTTCTTTGTTATCATCTACAACTAATACATGTAATGACATACTCCCACCCCACTTTCCCATTTAATTATACACTTTTTTTAGATACTTCAAGGGTTTCTTAGGAATTCTTAAGAAAAATTTAGATTTTATTAAAGCGATTCTTAATATCTAATTGATATAATTGTTTTTGTATTAAAGGGGGGATAATATTGTTAAAAAAACACAAATTTCCAATACTGTTATGTATCTTTCTAACTATCTTATTAATAGTTTCTATACCTAACAATGTAATTTTTGGCTCTAATACAGACTGGCTTAATCAACATGTAACAATAAGTGAACACATTCGTTCTACTTGTTATCAAAGTCATCAACTCTTGCCAGACTACAGTTCTTTAGGAGCTGGTAGTAATATGTTTATGTTTGCTTATTATGGTATATTACGTCCAGATATTATCATTGGTTTATTGTTACCACAAGTAAGCATGCAAACCATTATTATTGCTTATTCAATCATTGGCATCTATACTAGTATGTTACTTTGTTATTACTGGTTAAAAAAACATTGTTCTAACTTGTTTATATGTTTTATTTGTAGTTTGATTTTTATATGTAGCGCTTGTTTCTTTCAGGCCCATCGACAAATAATGTTTATAAATTATATGCCATTTATTATCTTATTATTTTTAGCTATTGATTATCATCTAGAACATCAAAAAACATTAGGAATGATTATATCGATATTCCTAATATTCTTACATAGTTTTTTCTTTAGTGTTAGTTGTTTTGTAGTTGGATTTTTATATGTTATATATCGTAATGCTTCTATTAAACATTACATATTATCTTTTCTTTTAGCGATTGGACTAGATGCTATGATTTTATTACCTACTGGTCTTGTCATTCTAGAAAACAAAAAAGATGCTGGTGATATGATGCAAGCAAGTATTTTAGGTATTCAAACCTCATTAAGCAACTTATTGTATTCGCATTATGGTTGCGGTTTAACTTGTATCTCCTTATATACTCTATTGATGAGTATTAAAGAAAAAAAGACAAGACTTATATCGATTACTATTTTAGTACTATTTGTATTTAATATTTGTAGTTATTTATTAAATGGCACACTATATATTCGAGATAAGGCCTTCATTCCTTTTGTTCCATTATTAATATTACTTATGGCAATTACTTTAGAAAGATTACATAAGACTAAAGAATGGTGGTCACCATGGGTCTTAATTCCAATTAGTATTCTACTCTTATTTCAAAAAAATAAAATTCTATACTTATTAGATATAGTTATATTAGGGATATTTCTATTTCTAATATGTAAACAAAATAAAACCTACTTTTATGGGTTACTTTGTATTGTCCCTATTGTATCTTCTATCCAATCACAACAAGCAGAGAACTTCGTAAAAACAAACGATAAACGACAACATCGATTCTCTAATGAGGAACTACAAGATTTTTATCAAGATCCTAACTATCGATTTGATTTTATAAATGCTTCTTTAACAAATGTGAACTATACTCCTATCAACCATATAAAAAAGAGTACTATGTATTCTTCCACTATGAATACTCGTTACTCTACTTATTTCTATGATATTCTAAAAAATCCTATAAGTATTAAAAATCGAGTTGCTTTATTAGCCAACCAAAATCCTTTCTTTTCTTATTTAATGTCTGTGCGATATATTCAAACAACAAAGGATGCAATTCCAAAAGGATATCAAATAATTCAAGAAAAAGGAAACTATGTTCTTGCAGAGAATCCAAATGTTTTACCAACATCATATGCAACTAGTAATTTATTAAATGAAGAATCCTTTGATAACATCACATTCCCTTATGCTTTAGATGCTATATCAAATAACGCTATTGTTCAAAATACAAGTTCTTCTACACACCAATCAAATTTTAAAGAAGTTACATATGATTTACAATTGAATCAATACTTAGATGCAGCAGAAATAAAAACACAAGATAATAAATATGATATCTCTTTAAAAAAAGAAAAAAAGATAACTATTCCTTTAGATAAGGTGATTAAAGATACAATCATAGTTGTTTGTTTTAAAGTCGATAGCCCAAAGGGAAAAGAAGTAGTAGTATCTATTGATAATATTCAAAACAAACTATCATCAACTAATGCTAGTTACCCTAATCATAATAATGACTTTGTATATATGTTATCTAGTAATGAAGACATTTCTGAATTAGAAGTTGTTCTTTCTAAAGGGAATTATTCTATATCTGATTTTAAAGTCTATTCCCTAGATACTAATCAAATTCAAAACACTTCAATTACTCCATTAAAAAACAAGGAAACAACAAACAAAGAAGTAGTAAAAGGAGATATTTCTTGGCAAGAAGATGGTTATTTTATAACATCATTGCCTTATCAAAATGGCTATCAAGCATATGTTGATGGAAAAGAAGTAGATATAGAAATTGTTAATAAAGCGTTTGTTGGATTTCCTTTAGATAAAGGAGAACATGAAATTATTATTACTTTTAATGCCCCTGGCAAACAAATAGGAATCTATATTTCCTTAGGTTCTTCCCTAGTAATAATCGGAATCATTATAAAAGAAAGAGGTAAAAAAAATGAAAGAGAAATGTAAAGAGTGGTTCAAATATGGTTGTAATGGAGTTCTTACAACTTTAGTTAATTACAGTATTTTCTTTATTATATCCACATTTGGAATCCATTATTTGATAAGTAACACCATTGCTTGGTTAGCAGCTGTTATATTCGCATATTATACAAATCGAAAATGGGTATTTAAATCACAAGGTAGTTTTAAAGAAGAATTTCTTTCATTTATTTCTTTACGATTTGTTACCTTAATAATTGAAAATATTTCATTATACTTATGCATTCAAATATTTGGTATTACAACTATCATTTCAAAATGTGCCGTAAGTATTATAACAATCATCGCAAATTACGCTATTTGTAAAACAAAGATATTTAATAAAGGAGGTATCATTCATGGACAAAATTAGTGTTATAGTTCCTTGTTTCAATGAAGAAGAATCTTTACCTTTCTTCTACAAAGAAACATTAAATGAACTACATAAAATTGATAATACAGATTATGAGTTTATATTTATAGATGATGGTAGTAAGGATCATACGATTGATGTATTAAAGATACTAACGTACCAAGATCCAAAATGTCATTATTATTCTTTTTCTCGTAATTTTGGTAAAGAGGCAGCTATGTATGCTGGATTACAAAATGCTACAGGAAACTATTGTGTTATCATGGATGCTGATTTACAACATCCTCCAACATTATTAAAGGATATGTATCATGCTGTTAAAGAAGAGAACTATGATTGTTGTGCGGGAAAACGAATGGATCGTGATGGCGAAGGAAAAATTCGAAACTTCTTATCAAAGATGTTCTATAAAGTCATTAAAAAATTAACAAAAATGGATATGTCTGATGGTTCTGGTGATTTCCGTATGATGAATAGAATCATGGTTGATGCTATTTTAGAAATGAAAGAATATAATCGTTATATGAAAGGAATCTTTTCATTTGTTGGTTTCGATACAAAATGGCTACCATTCAACAATGTTGAAAGAGTAGCTGGTAAAACAAAATGGTCATTTCGTAGTTTATTTTCATACGCTACTGAAGGAATTCTTTCCTTCTCTACATTACCATTAAAATTTTCTGGTATCATTGGTTTAATCTTTCTATTTATTGCTTGTCTTCTTGCCGGATATATATTTATTCAAATGATTTTACACAATGGTGTTAATAACCTACTATGGATTTTAGAAGTCATCCTTTTACTTAGTAGTTTACAAATGATTTTCGTTTCCATTCTTGGACAATACATATCCAAAGATTATTTAGAAAACAAGAACCGTCCAATATATATTATCAAAGAAAGCAATCGTATAAAAAATGTTTAAAAAGATAGTATTAATCAGTTCTATTATTTGTTGTCTTCTTGGCTATTTATTTACTACTAATAAACAATCGATAGCCAGTGAAGAAACACAAAATTTAATGATTGTTGCCCACCCTGATGATGAAACTATTTTTGGTGGACACGAAATTCTAAATAATCATTATTTTATAGTATGTTTAACTAATGGTGATAATCCAACCCGTAAAGCAGAATTTGAAAAAATGCTTAAAGAATCTAACAATGAAGGTATTATTCTATCTTATCCAGATAAAGTGAATGGTGAAAGATCAAATTGGAGTACTTGTATTGAGGAAATGAAAGAAACAATTAATTATTATTTACAATTACGTTCTTGGAATAAAATTGTTACCCATAATCCTAATGGCGAATATGGTCACAATCAACATATCTTAACCAATACTCTTGTGACGGATAAGGTATTATCATTAAATCAAGAAAATATGTTATATTATTTTGCACCATATTTTAAGAAAAATGAAGCTACACCTGCAAATAAAACAATGAATAAACGAGAAGAAAATGATAAGAAACAATTAGCAGGTATTTATCAATCACAACAAAAAACAATCAATAAGCTATCCCATATCTTTGGCTATGAAAATCTTATCGCTTATACTGATAAAGATAATGTCTTCTCATAAAAAAAGATAATACCAAATCTAGGTATTATCCTTTTTTTAATGAATTGAACGAATATCCAATTTCTGATTTCTGATATATAACAAAGTTGTACAAGCTATAACAATGATACACGTTATCATTAGTATAAAATGTGCATACTCGCCTAATGCCATAACTAATAACAATGGTAAAAATACACTTCCCATACCAATTAACATTGAAAACATCATAGCCCCACCTTGTTTCACTGCCTCAGCTTCTGTTTCCCAATTAAATGATGGGAACTTACAATTCATAGTAATCCCTAATACAGAAGTGAATCCAATATATAATAGTGGAATTAAGATTATCCAAAGCCCGTCTAATATTGTTGGCCTTAAAGCTAACATTAAAAATATTTCTGTTAATAAATAACAAGGCAATGCAATTGTTAAATTAACTAATATTTTACAATTAAATAATTCCTTACTAGCAATTGGTAAACTTTGCGTTATCCACCAATGTTTCCCTTCCATAGATATAGAAGAAACAGTAGTAGAAGTAATACATCCCATTAGTGATATGGCCAGTGGAATCATTTTACTAATTCCTGAAATTTGTGTCATATCCTTTATTTTTTCAATCCCTATAATAAATATTACTACACTAAAGACCACCATTAATATATATCCAACAAGTGTATTCAATACATAAATACTAGAAGAAAAATATAGTTTTAATTCTCTTTTATATAGAGCTTGAAATACACTGTTTTGTGATAATTCTTGCATAACATATTGATTAGAAGCTCTTTTGGAATATAAAGCAGAAGATATACTTTTAAACTTCCATTGTATTAAATATACTAAAGTAACAAAAAATCCAATAGAAATACTAGTAAAGGCAACATAAGCAGACATATTACTTTTAGTCACACCTACTGCAAACCATTTAGCTAAGGGGTAGATTCCATATAATTGTGTTTGGGCCATTTTTAATATGTCATGCAATACATTTTGATTAATTGTCGAATTTGTATCTAATGACATGTTTGAAGACGTTAACATTGGAATAACAATAATTGCAATAATAGCAATAAAACTTAGAATAATAGTCACTATATTCTTATGTTTCATTCTTGAAGCTATCCCTGTAATTACTGCACCAATAGCGACTGCAATCGTTATTGGAAAAAGAGGAATTAGAAAGGTCCCTATAAATCCTAAAACATAAAATAGTATTCCAACATCTATCATAATTCCATATACAACAATCATTGGAATCATAAATAACGCTGTCATTCCAATATTTTGAACATATAGACTTAGAAATCGACTAACTACAATAGAAGTAGTAGACACAGGTAAAGTAATCAACATATCATATGTCTTAAGATTAAAAATAACATTACTAGCTTTGTAAATTGTAAAAAACAACGCTAATAAACTAATGGAAATCATAATAATTGGAAAAATAAACTCTGATAACCCCATAATAATATAAGAATACGTAATTCCACCAGCATACATAGCAATAAATAAACCTAAAATAATATACACTGAAGCTTGCAGTATAAAACGGTTTTTCTGTTTTTTATCTTTACTATATTTTAATTGATTAATACCACCTATATTACATAACTGTACTTTACTTAATAACAAAATCTGTTTCCATAAGCTCATAATTTTAACCCTCAATTTCTAAGAACAAGTTTTCTAAAGATTGTTCTTTAATAACCTCTTGTGTTATTCCATTAACAACCAATTTCCCTTGTTTTATAATCGCAATCTTAGTACATAGTTTTTCTGCCACTTCTAATACATGGGTAGAAAAGAAAATAGCTGTTCCTTGTAAACAAAGCTCTCTCATTATATTTTTAAGAGCTGCTGATGCCTTGGGATCTAAACCAACAAAAGGCTCATCTAATATTAACAACTTTGGA
>JBKEBJ010000406.1:0-1837 GCA_047973105.1 Coprobacillaceae bacterium
GAATACACAAGGAAATATTTTGCCAGAAGTTACAGAATAATTGAGTTTGAAGAATTAACACTCAAACAATTTTTTGATTTAGCACCAAATACTAATGATTTGGCAAAATTAAGAATTGAAAAAGAACAGGGCTTTAGCACCGATGAACTTCTTTTACTTTCAATTGAACTTAATTTAAAGGCATGGATAAATGCACATGCTAAACAAAAGAAAAAGCCTAGATCTATACTTGAAGAAATAAATAGACAAGATAAGGCTAGTGATTTAATTGAAAAATATAAAAGAGAAAATATTAAAGACAGATATGAAAAGTAATCTGTCTTTTTATATGAGATTCCTTAGTGGCTAGTTAGTGGCTAGGTGAGTGCAATTCTCACAAATCTCGCTTATAAAAAAAACTAGGTTGACCACTGACCGCTAAATAGTTGGGATAGGTTGATATTCCTTAAATATCAAAAAAAATTGAAGGAGGACATTTATTATGTCAAATGTAATACCTTTCCCGCAAAAAATAGGGGAAATATTCGGAACTGCAGCAAGAAATAATGGAAACATTTTAGCTGCTGCTAGAAAAATTGAAATTGCATGGGAAGGAAATCGTGCTATTGCAGTAGGCTCAGATATTCCATCATTTCAAACAGCTTATGGGCAAACAAAAAAATCTAACGAAAAGGATCCAAAACCAGTTAATTTAGTTACATTAACATTACCAATTGATTTTAGGATTCCACGACAACAAGTAGAAGCAGCAAAAGAAAATGGTACTTTCAATGCATTAATTGCAGAAAGACTAGCTGATGCATTAGCATTATCAACTAAAGCAGTTGAGTATGCTGTAGTACATGGTTATGATTTAGGAGCTGGGGCTAAGATTGATGTAATTGATCCAGTACATGGTTGTATTGATACAGCAGTTGGTACTAGAGCAATTGATTCAGTTAGTCCATTAAAAGATTATGGTGCAGCAATTGCAGACTTAGATGATTTTAATGCATCTAATATTTTTGTAACTGCAAAACATTACAGTGAAACATATACTGATCCAGATGGAAAAGGACAAATTCCATTTAATACAGCATTTAATTATATTGGAATTGATACACAAAAATCAGATGTAGTAGGAAACAAAAAAGTTGATGGTGTTCAAGACAATAAATTAATTGCTGGTGACTTTTCTAAATTAGTTTGGGGAGTTAAAGCATTATCAAAAGGTCTTGAAGAGGACTTTGATGGTAATCCTCGTGGTAAAGGTGAGTTAAGAGACAGGAATGAAGTAGCTTACATTTTCGAGGCAGGATATGCTTGGGGGATTGAAGTACCTGAAGCTTTTGCAGTTGTAAAAGCTGGAGCAGTAGGATAAAAAGAAGCTATTAATTTAGCTTCTTAAATTTTTAATAAAGGAGTTTTAAACATGAGAGATGCTCAATTTATTACTTATGGGAAAGGTCCTGTAAGTGATGACACAATATGGTTTGCTAAACCAGGAACAACAATTGAAACTGATCCTTTTAAAATACCTGCAACAACTGCAGTAGGATTAGGTTTTGTAAGTGATGAAGGAGATACAGAAACACCAGGTTATGGTGATGCAGAAGCAGTATACGAACAAAATGGAACGCCTGTTATTTATTCAGCAGGAGAATACGCACCATCTATTGCAGCTAACTTGATGCAATCAGGGAATGATTTTGAAGTAGACAAAGTTGTTTATGGTGAGGATTTTGTTAGTGGTACTGCAGAAAATTATACAATTACAAAAAATGCTGCTAATAAGAGTGTTGGAATTGTGGTTGTAGATCATCAATTCGATAATGGAGCTAGAGAAAGAGCAATCTAT
>JBKEBJ010000456.1:0-5471 GCA_047973105.1 Coprobacillaceae bacterium
AAATTGCATTGCAGTCAGAAGCACTATGCGAAATGTTCCTAGATAAACCAGACAATGTAATCTCATTATTAAAAAATCAAAAATGGTATTCATTTCTGCCATCTGTTGGTCAAATGTTGTCGCAATCCTATCAAATGCTTGGAGAAACTAAAGAAGCAAAGTTCACACTACAAGATAGTATTTTAGATAGTATTCTAACAATATTTTATGACATAACCGCATACTTATCTATCTGCAACGACGATGTTGATCACTTTGATGAAATATGTAGACGTGCTATTAATCTAGGTGAAACTTTTAATATAAAACAACTTTTTCCTGTTGCTATCCTATCGTTTTTCTTAACTGCAGCAGAAGGCTATTTAACCATTGGTAATATGGATAAAGCACTTATCATGTTGGAATCTTACAGCGAAGTAGCAACAGATGATATTTTCCCACTAACCACAAGAGGAGATAAATTCTTTACCCTTATTGATGAACTTAAAGATAAACAACTTGATGAATTATCTTTTAAAATGACAGAATTGTCCCGTGACACACAATCTATAAAACAGGATATAGTAGATTCTGTAATTCAAAACCCTATATTTACAACTTTGGCTAATGACCAAAGATACAAAGTAGTTACTAAAAAATTAGAAGTTCTATTACATGATATATCACTATAAGGATATAAATAAAATGCTTTAACAAAGCATTTTTATATTCGTAATTTTCTTATATTTCATATAAAAAAGGAGAGTTTTATGAAAAAAAGTCTAAAGCAAAATTTATCATTATTTATATTATCTATTATTCTAGCATTTATTTGTGCTATTGCCTCAGTAGTTAGTTCTAAAATATTACAAAAAGTTATTGATTCAGCATTAGCAGGAGATATGGTTGGATTTAAAGAAATCTTATTATTTTCTATTATTTTCTTAGTAGTAGTCGCAATTCTTAGTTACCTCTATGGTCGAGTTAACAATAAATTTACTAATTATATAATTCGTGACTATCGAAAACAGATTTATTCTGGAATCATGGATATGAGTTACAAAGAATTTAATAAAAGAAATAGTGGTGATTATTTATCTGCACTAACAAATGATTTAAAAATGGTAGAAGAAAACTATATACTTTCTATGTTGGATATTATTCAGTATGTATTTGTTTTTATCGCAACTGTTGTTATGCTTTTCTTATTAAATATTAAGGTAGCTATTGCTTTGATAATAAGTGTTTTAATTATGTTTATTGTCCCTAGCCTTTTAGGTAAAAGTTTGCAAGACAAGCAAGATATAGTCTCGACAAATATAAAACATTTAACTACAAAAACAAAAGATATATTATCTGGTTTTGAAGTAATTAAGTCATTCCATTCCTTTTCTCATTTTAAAAAGTTATTTATGAAAGAAAACAATCGAGTTGTTACATCTAAAATTGATTCCGATAATTTATTAAAATTGAATGAAAGTATCTCCGAAATACTAGGAACACTTTGTCAATTTGTCGTTATATTTATGTCTTCTTATTTAATCATTGAAGGAGAAATTACAGCAGGAACTACGGTTGCCTTAATTCAACTGAGTGGAGCATTTATAATGCCTGTAGTAGTGATTTTAAATAGCTTACCAAAAATCAAAGGAATTGAACCAATTATTAATAAACTAGATGAACTTACTAATACTACACCCATGAATAAGTTAACAATTAACAATTTTGAAACAGCAATAGATATTAAGGATTTAACTTTCTCTTATGATGGTATTAATCCAGTATTAAAGAACATTAATTTAGAAATAAAAAAAGGACAAAAATATGCCATTATAGGTAAGAGTGGTTGTGGTAAAACAACACTAACCAATCTAATCTCAGGTTATTACAAAACATATAGTGGAGACATTTCTTATGATGGTAAAAATATTAGTGAATATGATGTTCAATCATCATCAAACTTAATTTCTACAATTCATCAAAATGTATATATGTTTGATAGCAGTATAAAAGATAATATTACTTTATACGATTCCTACTCTAATGAAGAAATGCAAAACACATTAACAATAAGTGGAGTAGATACATTTATTATAGATTTTGATCAAGGAATAGAATCACAAGTTGGTGAAAATGGTAATAAACTTTCTGGTGGTCAACGTCAAAGAATCGCTATTGCAAGAGCGTTAATCAAAAATACCCCTATTGTCATCTTAGATGAAGGAACATCAGCTATAGATAAACAAACAGCTTATGACATTGAAAAGCAACTATTAAATATTCCTGGATTAACTTTAATAACTATTACTCATAATTTAGATCAAGAATTATTGGAACATTATGATAGTATCGTATATATGGCGGAAGGTAAAATCAATCAAATGGGACATTTCACTAATCTGTTAAACAATACTGAATTTTATAAGTATTATCATCGATTATCAGGTAAAAACATTTAATGTATAAGGTTTTATAAATTGCATGTAAAAGTTAATTCGATAAATAAATGTGAGTTTATAAAAAAGTAACCATATTTTCTCAAATAGGTTACTTTTTATTTGTAATTTTAAATAGACTTAGTCTAAAGATATTTTTTCTGCCAAAAAGATGTCATTATAATCATACTAGGTATTTCTTCAATTATAAATCACTGTAATTTTCAAAATAATTATTCGAATATGATTTCATAAATCCAAGTATTATTTTAATCTCTATTAATGTATAAGTATATATAGGAAAGCTTTTACTTAACTATATCATTATCATCACTAATATTTACTCAACATATTTTCCCAGTATTTCTTATGTTCTGGTTGTTCTATTATCAGCTTGTTCACTAACGATTCTAATACTGCAACTTTTTTATGACGATCTGCTAATATTGCCCGATATACATTCGTTATAGTCCCAATAACTCCATCATTTCTATCTAAGCTATCTAAAAATCTTTCACCATATTCATCGATTACATAATCCCATAAAAACCAACTCACATTAGCTTCTCCACTACCTTCAAAGGTATCTAAATATTCTTCGGCTTCCAACCACTCTGCATCATTGCGTTTTTCATCACCTAAATCTACTAAATATTCATCTCTCAATTTATCTTTTTCTTCTTGGTTTGTTGGCCAATTAGACTGACAAGCAAGTGCCAATTCTATATAATGATACTTTCCAAAGAAGATTAGAGGTTTCTCACCCTTTTTATAAATTACACAAGATATTTCATAAGGGAAGTTTTTATAATCAATTATCCACTCACCTAATTTACTAGTCATATACCCTCTTGAACACAACAACTTAATCCCTGTTTCACTCAATACATCATCTTTTCTCGCACGGAACTCGTGCAATACTTGGTGTACATAATCTACACTATTTGGATTTAACATACAATTAGGACTTCCTAGTACAGCAATATATTCTTGATCAAAACTTTCAGTAACATCATCTTCTACTTTTAATCCTTTGCTCTCAGCTTCTTCTATCGTATAAATGTAATCCTCTGAATTATCGTTAAAACTTTGATATAGATTCTTTAATGCTTGCTTTTTATTGTTATAAAAGTTCTCTATACATTCTTCCATTTCTTTAGCATAAGCTTGCCTACTTTCAGCACTCATGAGTGCTAACAAACTTTCCATTTTTTTAATTGTACTAAGTGCTGTGCTCTTACCTTTTACATAACGATTAAAATAATAAATTACAATGGTATTTAGTTCATCATCGTTTTTAAAATATCCGCTATCCAGCATTTCTTTTATATAAGCAATACCATCATCAAGACTTTTATTATCAACATGTTCTGATAATACGATTACGGTATCCATTGACAGTCTACTTTCTTACATTGCTTTATTTAAATATACTTGTAAGATATTATCATTACCCACTGCGGTTTTTTCGATCACCTTACTTAGTATTGATCCACCATACATATAATCGTGCAGATCTTCTCCACCCATATTAATTAATAGTTTACGAAAATAAGCATAATCATCATGTTCCTCTAAAGCAGCTAATACTCCACCTTCAACTTCATCAATAAATTCATCCCCATGTTGCCCCATATTTACAATTCTACTTATCACAAGTGAATAGGTATTTTTATTATCCCCCCACTTTTCGTACAAACGTTCTGCATCCTCACACTGATAAACTTCATGATCTAAATCCATTGAACTAACTAACCTTGCATACAAATCAACATCACTGATATTCTTCTCTGCCAACCTATAGGCAGCACTTTCACCAGCTTGCACTTCATCACTCTCCCACAATTGTAATGCGTATTCAGAAGTATTGTATATGTATAAATGATTGATTAACTTCCTTAGTATAGATTCTCCTTTTTCTGATTGAATTAAAATATCTGTCAGTGCATTTTCATCAAAGTCTTCCATATAATCATTATAGAGACTAGTATAATAACTACCATAGTTACTAATACTAACATTCTTTTTCTCTATTTTTTTAATTAACCCATCTACAAACTTTTCTAAATTTTCAATATTCATTTTTTCTTGCATATTTTTCTCCTTTTGTCTGTATCCCTTCACTAATTAAGACACATTTTAAACACAAAAAATTCAAATCTTTATATTTTTCATCAAACATATCTTCAATTATAATGCAACAGTGATTTTCTAATCTAAAATATTATTTGTTCAATAGCATAATACTTAAATATAGTTTTGTTGTTCTTTCAATATCCTTACTGATAACTTTTAAAACCAATTGTTTAAATTCTATCTAGGAAGATGATTGAATGCTAATCCTGTCGGATTTATTTCGAGTATCTTTCTTACAATTGATTCATGAAAAAGAAGATGTGTACGTTCTTCTTCTGCTACAAATACAAGTCGTTGATCAAGTGGTGTTTTTTCCAGTAGTTCACTATCTAGCACTAACTTTCCAATTATACCAACTTCCCCTTCAATTTCGCTAAAGGGATCTTCTTCCCATTCTGACCTTTCTCTATCCATGCATTCAACTGTATTATATACATGCAATATATAAAAACCAGTATAGTCATTTCCTTCATAGTCTCGAACTATTGTAGGTAAAAACTGAACATCTTTCAAACTTTGACTTTCTAATACTTTTTTCAAACGTTCTGAAATAATCGAAACATGTTGTTTTATATAATGGAAATCTGCAAGTTCTGGATTTTCAACTTCAGGTGTAGTAAATACTACTATTCGCATTTGTTTTTCATCTAATGGTATTACTTTATCACCTTCTCCGAAATTATTTGTAACATAACTCAGCAAGGGATAGTTGTCACCTTCCCTTGTTAAATAGAAATATTCTTCATTATAATTTTTCATCATTAATCTCCTCCTAGTATATCATTTTCAAACTTCACCTTAACCTTTGATTTATTTAGTTTCTTTTTATTTTAATGAACCTCTTATTACTTAAGACACATTTTAAACACAAAAAATTCAATTCCTTATATTTTTCATCAAACATATCTTCAATTATAATGC
>JBKEBJ010000470.1:0-3275 GCA_047973105.1 Coprobacillaceae bacterium
CTGTTGATGGGAGTTGTGAACTTGGAATATCTGCAATGCTAGGATTGAATATGTGGAGTGAAAATACAGCTACTGACATCTTTCCAGCTTTGCAAGCATATCAAAAGATTAATAACATCGAAGTTTCTACTAAAGATATGACATTAAATCCTTATTTTGGTATACAGTTAGAAAACCAACAATGGACAAAATTGGGTTCAAAAGATATGTTGGAGGGACAATTATCCAACGATAAAGGAGTTGTCATACAGTTAGCTGCAGTTAAGGACTTAGCTCATTGGAATTATAAACCTGAAGCAGAGTATATTTGGAACTTCTTTAAGAATTATCAACGTGACATTGAAACGAAAGAGTTGATCATAGGTAATAAGGAGGAACCAACCAAACCAGGTGACGATGATGACAAACCAACAGATAATAACGAAGAACATATAATACAAGATGTAAAACCAACAAGTTCTAGTAAGCTTGTTAAGACAAATGATATAAGTAATACAAGTAGTATCATGATGTTTATTATTAGTGCTGGATTATTATATATGATTAGTAAAAAAGGTTACAATTAGATTATATTTCAAAAATAGAAGACAAGTTATGACTTGTTTTCTATTTTAAGTAATTTGTCAATAATAATAGATACTATAAAAAGTAGTATAGTTATCAATAAAAAATGAGGAGTGATATGATGATTCCAAATATAATTTTAGAAAAAATAGTTTCTTTTACAGAAGAAGAAATTAATAATTTGAATGGTAAAAAAGTAATTGATAATAGTATTTTTATAGAGAATTCTAATATTATTGATTATCATAAAATATTAAAAAGTAATGATCATATATCCATTAGAAAGCATGCAAGATTTGCAGAGTATCCAAAACATAAACACAATTATATTGAATTAATGTATGTCTATAGTGGAAAAATGACCCACTCTATTAATGGTGAAGAGATTACAGTGAAAAGGGGAGAAATGTTATTATTAAATCAAAATATTGAACATTCCATTAAATTCGCTAACGAGAATGATATTATATTTAATTTTATTATTCCACCTACATTTTTAGAGTTTCTATCTTCCATGATTAAAGAACAAATTGAATTAAGTTGTTTTATTTTTGATGCAATATATTCTTATAATAATAAGGGAGAGTATTTAGTATTTAAAGTATCAGAGGATGAAAAAATAAGAATGCAAATAGAAGAAATTATTATTAATATCTATAAACCACCTTATCAAAATGAACTAGTACTGAAATTATTAGTGGGGGTTATTGTTAGCTAGATTAATGCAGTATCCAGAAAAAATAGAAGCATATTCTACTATTAGTTATGATAAATTACTTAGTAGTACAATAATAAAATATATATTAGAAAATTATAAAGATGCTAAAATGAATGAACTTTCTGGGTTACTACATTTACCGGATTATAAAATTTGTAAGTTAATTAAAAAAACAATGAATACAACATTCACAAAGCTTGTTCAAAAAGTGCGCTTAGAAAGAGCAGGATTACTTTTAGAAACAACTAATTTGAATATAAATACAATTATGCAAGAAGTAGGATATGAAAACATTTCTTATTTTTATAAAATATTTAAAGATCAATATACAATTACACCTCAAGAATATCGGAAATCAAATAAAAACAAAGACAACATAGCTTATTAAAGCAGTGTTGTCTTTTTCACTAATAAAAGTAATGAAATTATAGTTTATCTTTTTTATGTTGAATTCGATATTTTCGTGGAGAACATTTGAATTCTTGTTTAAATTTCGCATAAAAGAAACTCATATTTTGATATCCACAGGCTCTAGCAATATCATCAATTTTGGTATTTGTGTTCAGTAGTAATGAGCGTGCGTGTTTCATTCTTAATTGAATGATAATTTCTTTATAGGATTTATTGAAATGTTGTTTTAATAGAGTGGTTAGATAATTTGGATTAGTAACTACATATTTCGCTACTTCTTCAAGGGTACAAGTAAGATAATTATTCTCCATATATTTTAAAGCATTTATAACTAATGAATCCGTGTTTTTGAGTGAAGAATGTCGTATGCAATTTTCAAATGAATTAATTAGATCTAATATCACTAGTAAAAATAAACTATTCATCATATCAGTAGAATTAAGAGATGGAAAAAAGAATTCCCAAATTAATTCATGAATAAACATTTGTAATCTTGCATTTGATTCACAATCAAAAATCATAAAATCAAAGTTATTATTTGTTCCTAAAGTATTTAAAAAGAAAGTAGTAATTAGATTATCATTTGAAATTTGAGAAAAAAAGCTACTATCTAAAAAATCAGAATCAACTATTATATTTATTAAAATATCATTTTCACCCGTATCTCCAATAGCATGTTGAGAGTTTTTATCTAGAAAAAGCAATTGTCCTTTTTTTAATGTAAAAGATTCATTATTTATTATTTGTTCACAGGATCCTGAGTACATATAATTAATTTCTATATACGAATGTGAATGTGCTAAAACTGGTTTAAAACGCGGACTTTTATCAATTGTGATATGTTCAAGAAAATGCATATTTACATAATACTGTTTCCTTTCTTTATCGTATGGAAATTGCACATTAGATGTATTTGAAAAGGTGGAAGTCATATTCTCAATATGACGTAATTCAGTATTAGTATATCTATGCAAATACTCATCTAAAATTTCTATATTCATGTAAATCACCTCTAATAATAATGATAACATAATTCTGAATTTTCGTCAGTTTATTTGTAAGTTTCGATATTACGTACAAATTGAGTTAATGTTACAATACAAATAAGGATAATAAACTTGAGGGGTGATAAAAATGTTAGAACAAAATCTATTAGAGAAGATTGTATATTTTACGGAAGAAGAAATCAATAATTTAAATGGGAATAATAAAATAGATAAGAGTATCTTTTTAAATGAAAATTCAAATATAGTTGATCATCGTAAGCTTTTAGCTGAAGGCTCTCATTTAAGTGTGAGAAAACATGCACGATTTTGTCAGTATCCTAGTCATCGGCATAACTATATAGAGTTGATGTATGTTTATGCAGGTGAGATGACACATATCATAGATGACAAAATAATAGTTCTAAATGAAGGTGAGATGTTATTATTGAACCAAAATATTGAACATTCTATAAAATATTCTACTGAAAATGATATAATATTCAATTTTATTATAAAACCAGAGTTTCTAAATTATTTATCTAAGATGTTAAAAGAAGAAAATGAATTAACAAAATTTATCTTTGAAGCTTTATATT
>JBKEBJ010000476.1:0-6541 GCA_047973105.1 Coprobacillaceae bacterium
AAGATGATGACTTCTTAGTTTCTTTATATGAATTAAATACTGTTGATCATATTTTAGTTTTCACTAATACAGGTAAATATTTATATATTCCAGCTCATAAAGTTGAAGAATTTAAATGGAAAGATGCTGGTAAACATATAAGTTACTTAGTAAAATTAGAAGCGCATGAAAAAATCATTGGTTCTATTTTAGTAAAGGATTTTGATTTACCATTATATGTTATGTTAGCTACAAAAAATGGCCAAATCAAACGTACCAATTTAGCTGAGTTTAAAGTAACAAGATATTCTAAAGCTATGAAATGTATGGGACTTAAAGGTAATGATGAAGTTGTTAATGTATCATTAACAGATGGTAACCAAGGTGTTCTATTAACAACTAAAGTCGGATATGGGGCTTTATATAGTGAAACGGAAGTATCGATTGTTGGTGTTAAAGCATCAGGAATTAAAGCTATTAATTTACGAAACGATGAAGTTATTAGTTTAAATACATTTAATCCAATGACTTCTAATGCATTAATGATTATTAGTGAAAATGGTGGTGTAAAACGATTAAAAGTCGAAGATATAGCGCCATGTAATCGTGCGACTAAAGGAAATCTATTATTTAAAAATCCTAAGTCAAAAGCGATATATGTAAAAGATAGTGTTATTTGCAGTGTTCAAGATACATTATCATTGATTTGTAGTTCTTTAAAAGTATTAGAGATTGCGGTTAAAGATTATAGTAATGCATCACTTGATCAAAAACCAAGTCCAATAAAAGAATTACAAAACGAGAATCTATTATATGTTAATTACGACTTTAAATTATCGACTGATATTTATAAAAATGTTGAACAAAATAGGGAACCTATAACACTTCAACAAGCTGAAGAACCAACATTATTAGATGATTTAGAAATCGAGGAAGTACCTAAACAAGAAAAAAAGGAAACACCTAAAAAAATAGAAAAAAAAGAAGCAGTACATTATGAAAAATTGACTTTAGAAGATATTTTAAATGAAGATGATTTTTAAAATAAAAACAAACTAAGAAAAGCTAAGAAGCTTCTTCTGGTTTGTTTTCTTTTAAATACTCTTTAAATAGTTTGATTAATGCTCTTTTTTCTAATCTTGAAACATAAGAACGAGAAATATCTAGTTCTTTCGCAATTTGTTTTTGTGTATATTTATCAGTATTGTATAATCCATAACGCATAACCAATGTTTTTTTCTCTCTAGGAGCTAATATTTCTATATACTTTATTAATTTTTTTATATTATCCTGTTTATCAATAATATCAATCATTTCATCTTGTTTATCAGGAATAATATCTTGCAATACTACTTCACTGCCATCTTTATCCATTCCGACAACCTCATTTAAAGAAACATCTAAATATGTTTTTTTATTAGTGCGTAAATGCATTAAGATTTCATTTTCGATACAACGTGAAGCATATGTCGCCAATTTTGTTTTATGCGTTGGTTTAAAACTATCTACTGCTTTAATTAATCCAATCGTTCCAATGCTAATCAAGTCTTCTTGTAAATCTCGATTGTTTTCATATTTTTTCGCAATATGAGCAACTAATCTTAGATTTCTTTCAATTAAAACATCCCTTGCTTTAGTGTCTCCACTATGCCAAGCCTCTAGATATTTTTGTTCTTCTTTAGCACTCAATGGCATAGCGAATGATTGTGATTTAATATACGAAACAAAAAATAAATTAGAAAAAATGGAAAGTAATGTCGAAAACATATAAACACCTCAAATAATATATATTACATTTGTCGAAAATTAGTACAAAATATTGAATATTCCTTGAAGTAATTAATGCATTTTCCTATAAAATGTAGTAAAATGAGATACGATATAAATTAGCGAGTAAGGAGAACTTATGGAAGAAGTACGTTGTTTTGGTTGTGGCGCTATTATTCAACATGATAATGAGAATAAAGTTGGATATGTACCTAAAAGCGCAATGAAAGAAAATAAGAATATTTTATGTAAAAGATGTTTTAAGTTAAAAAATTATCATCAAATTCAAAAGACAGAATTAACGAAAGATTACTTTTTAAAAACTTTACAGACTATTGGTGAAAAAGATAGTCTAGTATTATATATTATCGATGTGTTTGATTTTAATGGTAGTTTAATAACAGGGATTAATAGACATTTACATAATAATGATATATTAGTAATTGGTAATAAACGTGATATTTTGCCTAAATCATTAAAAGATCGAAAGATTGAACATTGGCTACGTCGTCAATTAAAAGAAGAAGGGATTATACCCGTTGATGTTATATTAACAAGTGGTATTAAAAACTATAATTTAGATCTTGTTTTAGAAAAAATGAACGATTATCGTCAAGGGCGTGATGTATATGTTGTAGGGGTAACAAACGTTGGTAAATCTTCTTTAATCAATGCCTTTATTAAACATTATACCGATAATGATGATATGTTAATAACAACTAGTGAGTTCCCAGGAACGACATTAGATTTAATTGAAATTCCATTAGATAATAAAAGTTCTTTATATGATTCTCCAGGCATTATAAATGAGCATCAAATGGCCCATATTATTAAAGAAGAAGAATTAAAGGTCATAGTTCCTAAATCTGAACTTAGGCCTGTTACGTTTCAATTACATGATAAACAAACATTGTATTTTGGTGGTGTAGCTAGATTTGATTATCAAAAAGGAAAACAAAATAGTTTTACATGTTATTTCCCAAAACGACTAAAGATTCATCGTACAAAGTTAGAAAACGCTGATGGATTATATAATCGTCATCAAACACTATCACCAGTTATTGAAGAAATTACTGATATAAAAGATATGAAACAGTACGAGTTTACTTTACCAGATTATAAAATAGACATAGTGATTTCTGGGTTAGGATTTATTTCTACACATAATCCAAAAGCACAAATACGAATATTAGCACCAAAGGGTATTGGTGTATTTCTTAGAGAAGCATTAATTTAGGAGGAAGAATATGTTAACAGGAAAACAAAAGAGATATTTACGTTCACAGGGACATAATTTACAAGCAATTTTTCAAATTGGGAAAGATGGATTACATCTAAGTCAAATTGATGGAATTAAAGATGCATTATATGCACATGAGTTGATTAAAATCAAAATATTAGAAACATGTGCTACATCTAAAAATGAAGTGGCATTAGAATTGAGTCGTCAAACAAAGGCTGATGTAGTTCAAATATTAGGTAGAACTATTATTTTATTTAAACCAAGTGATAAGGAACTTTATAAATTACCATGAGTAAAATAGGAATTATGGGAGGCAGTTTTGATCCTGTACATAAAGAACATATAGAATTAATTCGTTTAGCTATCAACCAATTAGAATTAGACTCATTTCTAATTATTCCCGTGGCTAACAATCCTTGGAAAGAAGGAAGTGTTGCTACTAAAGAACAACGATTAGATATGTTGAAGATAGCCATCTCTTCTATTGATGATGTAGCGATTGATACTATCGAGTTAGATAACGATACAAAAGAAAAGAACTATACAATTGATACATTGAGAGTGTTAAAAAATAGATATAGTGAAGATTCTTTGTTCTATATTATGGGTATGGATCAAGCAAGTCAATTTGATAAATGGAAGTGTGCAAAAGAAATTAGTCAATTAGTACAATTGGTTGCATTTGAACGTTTAGGTTATAAGTCAAACGAAAATATTGAAAAATATCATTTTATAAAATTACATAATGTTGCAACAACTGCTTCAAGTAGTGCTATTCGAGATGGTGATTTAACACACTTAGATACACGTGTCTTACACTATATTACGAATCAAGGAATCTATTTAGAATCCTTGATTGCTCCAACAATGTCTAAAAAGAGATTTATTCATACAAAAAGCATGGCTACTCTTGCAAGAGATATTGCTGAAGCTAATGGGTTACATGGTCATAAAGCATATATTGCTGGAATGTTTCATGATATCGCAAAAGAAATGCCTAAAGAAGAAGCGACTGAATTAATGAAAAAATATTTTCCAAAATATATTAATAAACCTTTTCCTATCTGGCATCAATGGTTATCTGCATTTATTGCAAAGGAAAAATATTTAGTTGAAGATGTGGAAATACTACAAGCAATCCGCCATCACACAACAGCGTCTATTCATATGGCACCTTTAGATATGTGTATATATGTTGCAGATAAGTATGACCCATCTAGAGGATATGATGTAAGTAAAGAAATTGACTTATGTAAAAAAGATGTATTAGAAGGTTTTAAAGCGTGTTTAAAAGATTTTTATATTTTTTCAAAGAAGAAAAATAGAGATATAGATAGTTATTTTTATGAAGTATATAGTAGTTTTGTAGAGGAGAAATTAGATGAATAAAGTTGAAATTATTGTAAAAGCAATGGATGAAAAATTAGGAGATAATATTGTTGCAATTGATATGCAAATGGCTAGTCCTATTTTTGATACTTTTATTGTTTGTACGGCAAGTAATGAAAGATTAATGCAGGCTGTTCGTGATAACATTGAAGAAAAATGTGAGGAACAAGAAATTTTTGTAAAGAAAATAGAAGGTTCAAAAGCTAGTAAATGGTTATTGATGGATTATGGCGATGTTGTAGTCCATATCTTTGAAACAGAAGAAAGAAATGCTTATAATCTAGAAAAATTATGGTCAGATATGCCACGTCTTGATATTAAGGAATATTTAAAGTAATGTCATATGAATCATTTGCTTATTATTATGATAGTTTAATGGATGAACAGTTCTATATAGACTATCATAATTTTATTAAGCAACACGCTAAATTTAAAACAGTTTTAGAACTAGGATGTGGAACAGGTGAAATAGCGATTCGTTTAGCTAAAGATGATACGCTTGTTTATGCAACCGATATTTCTAAAGATATGTTAGAAGTTTCTAGATTAAAAGCAATGAATGAAGATGTTAATTTATTATTAGGAAGAGTAGACATGACAGACTTTTCTGTAGATACTACAGTTGATTTAGTGCTTTGTCTATGTGATTCAATAAATTATATCTTAGATAAAAAGAAAGTAAAACAAACATTAAAGAATTGTTATAATGCATTACATGATAAAGGAACTTTCATCTTTGATGTTGATAGTTTATATAAAATGAATGTTGTTTTAAAGGATTACCATGAAGAAAGTGATGATGATGAATTCTATTTTCAATGGAAGGTAGATTCTTTAGGGCATGGAAAAGTAGCACATTATATAGATATTATTGATAAAGTAAATAATGAACACGTTAAAGAAGAACATATTCAACAAACATACTCTGTTGAAGAATATATACAATTACTAAAAGAGGTTGGTTTTCAAGATATAAAATTATATAGTGATTTCTATGGCTATCAAGAAAACTGTGAGCGAGTTATATTTGTATGTAAAAAGGAGAAATAGAATGATTGGTATTATTGGCGCAATGCAAGAAGAAGTAGAAGCAATAAAAGAATATATGATTATTGAAGAAGAAAAAAAGGTTTTAGATTCTCATTTTTATATTGGTAAAAGAGAAGATAAAAAAGTTGTTTTATTACAAGGTGGAATTGGTAAAGTAAATGCTGCCATTTGTACAACTTTACTACTACTAAATTATGATGTTTCTTATATTCTTAATATTGGTTCAGCAGGAGGATTACAAGACAATCAAGAAGTAGGGGATATTATAATTTCTAATGGTGTAATTCATCATGATGTTGATGTTACTGCATTTGGACGTGATATAGGACAAGTACCTGGATATCCAACTGTTTTTTTACCACAAGAGGCATTATTGCATAATGTAACAAATGTTTTAAATTCTTTACATATTAAATCTCATGATGGTATTATTGTCTCAGGTGATCAATTTATTGCAACTGCATCGCAAGTAGGTGCCATCAAAAAAGCTTTTCCTAACGCCTTGTGTGCGGAAATGGAAGCTGCTGCTATTGCACAAACTTGTTACAAGTTCAATACACCATTTATTATATTACGTTCATTAAGTGATGTTTATGGAAAAGGAGAGTCTGCTATGCAATTTGATGAATATTTAAAAATAGCTAGTAAAAACTCTGCTTTGTTATGTAAAACATTAATAAAGGAACACTAAAATGAAGCGTAAGTTAGAATTATTAGCTCCAGCTGGTAGTTATGAGGCACTTGTTGCAGCTATTCAAAATGGAGCCAATGCGATTTATTTAGGTGGAAGTCAATTTAGCGCTCGAGCTTTCGCAACCAATTTTTCTAATGAAGAAATAAAGGAAGCTGTTAATTATGCCCATTTACGTAATGTGAAAATATATGTTACGGTTAATACTTTATATGCGGATACTGAATTTTCTGAGTTACATACATATTTAACTTATTTATATTCCATTAACATTGATGCGATTATTGTTCAAGATATAGTTGTACTATATTTAGTAATAGAATATTTCCCTGATTTTGCAGTACTTATGTCCAAACAACCCAGAATTTACCCATCTGCAGGTGTGAAATTTTTTTAAGATCATGGTGTTACACGTGTGGTTT
>JBKEBJ010000026.1:0-3015 GCA_047973105.1 Coprobacillaceae bacterium
CCAGCTGAATTAAATAAGATCATCTTGGTTGGGGGTTCATCAAGAATTCCTGCTGTACAGACGAAGATTCAAGAGGTAACAGGTATTACACCAAGCAAATCTTTAAATCCAGATGAGTGTGTAGCGATGGGTGCTGGAATTCAAGGTGGAAAACTTTCTGGTGATGTTAGCGCTATGGGGAATTATGATGTGTTATTATTAGATGTTACACCATTAACCTTATCTATTGAGACTGTGGGTAGTGTAGCTACACCACTAATTGAAAGAAATACAACAATTCCAACAAGTCATTCACAAGTGTTTACTACTTCTGGGAATTTTCAAACACAAGTAGAAATTAATGTGTTACAAGGGGAAAGACCTTTGGCTAAAGATAATCGAAGTTTAGGTAAATTCAAACTAAAGAAAATTAAACGTGCAATGCGTGGAGTGCCACAGATTGAAGTTACCTTTGAAATAGATGCAAATGGAATAGTTAGTGTTTCTGCTAAAGATTTAGCTAGTGGGAACATGCAAAGTATTACAATTGAAGAAGGTTCTAATATGTCCGATGACGATATAGAAAGAGCGGTGCGTGAGGCAAAAGAATTTGAACAACAAGATGCGATTCTAAAGGAAAGGTTAGTATTTAAAAATGAAGTAGAAACACTAATTATGCAAGTAGAATCTGCTTTGTCTCAACATGGAAAACAAATTGATAAAGCAATGAAATCACAAATCAAAAATGAAGTTTCTAGCTTTAAGAAAATGACTAAGAAAGTAGATTTTGAAAGTTGTTCTACAGAAGAGTTTGATTCTATCAAGGAAGCTAAAACAAACTTAGAAAGTACAGCTAGCACTATTCTTTCTATGCAATAAACCTCTTTTAGAGGGTTTTTATTATAATTAGTAAAGATTGTTTCATAGCTGAAAATGCTTTTATAGAAATGAATTTCAATGCAATCAATTAAATTATTTGTTTACAAAAACACAAACATATATTTTAAAAGTTGTAATATGCACAAACATATGTTATTATAGTTTGTGAGGGATGATAGGCAACGGGAACAATTACTAAAAATCTAAGAAAATACTTTATTATGCGAGTGTTTTCACAGTTCTCTTATGCAATGTATTTAATATCTTTACCTTTATATATATTGCATATAACAAATAGCTTAGCAGAATCTGGTTTATTTTTCGCAATTATTAGTATTCCAAGCATCATAATTACACCGTTTATAGGTACGTATATTGATCGGATAGATCGAAAAAAAATCATTTTAATTGTATTAATCATAATAACGATATTATATTATTTGTTATATATATTACAATTGTATAAACAAATAATATATTTATTTATAATATCAGTTATTATTAAAGTTCTTAATGAAATGTTTGATATTACAACTAAAGTTATTTTTACAGAACTTGTGGAGAAGGATGATATAGAAAAAGCTAACGGGGTAAAAAGTATGTTAGATAATAGTGCTACCATTATTGCACCAGTTATAGGTACCTTTATTTTTGGTTATCTTGGATTTAGTAAAGTGATATTATTTTGTACTATTCTATATATGTTAGCTTATTTATTCTGTTTAAAAATACAATATAAAAGTAAAATGATTTCAAGTTCTTATGAACAAGATAATGGATATTGGATGCAACTTAAGAATGGTATATTCTATATTTATCATCAAAAATATATTTTAGGATTATTTATTCTAGTTATGACTTTGAATTTCTTAATAGCTAACGCTGATGAGATTATATATCCTGGAATTATAATTCAAAAATATCATATTTCAGATAGTTTATATGGGTTTTCATCAACATTGACGGTTTTAGGAACAATAGTAGCTAGTGCATGGATATTTAAAAATAAAAAGATAAACTTGCACAAACAATTATATCGATTGTTTATTATCGCAAGTTCTTTAATGATAATTGTAGGTGTACTTGCGATAGTCATAGATATGAGATATGCAAATAGTTATTTTATCTTATTTCTTATATTACAATTTATTATTGGCTTTGTTGTTACCTGTATTAATATTCCGTTGTGGACATATTTTCAACGAAATGTTTCACTAGAATATCAAAGAAGATTTTTTTCACTTCTTTCATTTAGTGCTAATTTATTAATTCCTCTAGGTATTATATACGCAGGATTTTTATCAGAACATATGGGAGCAGATATTACTTTCATAATAAATAATGCATTAATTATTGGAATAGTATTATTAATAAAAAATAAAGTAGGGAGAAAGTATAATGAACATTAAGAAATTAACAGTAGAACAGATTAAGGAAGGCTTTGTGAAAGAACGATATTTATATCATTGTAATTTTTGTTCTTTTACAACAGACTCTGGAGAGGTATACCCATATAATAATCATTTTTATAATGCTGAAAGAAGAATGGAATTGCATATACAAGAAGAACATGAAAGTGTATTTCATTCGTTAATGGAATTACCAAAGAAGTCAAATGGATTAACAGAGAGTCAAAAAAATGTTATGGAACTGATGTATAAGGGGTTAACTGATAAAGAAATTTCTAGACAATTAGAGGTGAGTGAATCTACTATTCGTCATCAACGATTTGTCTTACGTGAAAAGGCTCATCAAGCAAAAATGTTCTTAGCACTCTATGATTTATTGGATACAAAAAAGGAAGTCGATAGTTTTTTACAGATTCATAACAATGAAAAACAGGTAGATGAGCGCTATATGGCTACTAAAAAGGATGAAGAGAAGGTTCTAAAAGACTTCTTTATATCCACTGAGCCATTAAAATTAAATAAAATGCCTAGAAAAGAGAAATATAAGCTGATTATTTTACGACTAATTTCGCAAAAATTTAAATTAGATTATGAATATACAGAAAATGAAGTGAATGAAGTGATAAAACAAGTGACAGATGATTTTGTAACAGTTAGAAGATATCTGATTGATTATGGCTTCCTAGATCGAAATAAAGATGGCTAAAAGTATAAGAAATTAATGTAAAATGGAAAGAAGAAATGTAAA
>JBKEBJ010000047.1:0-3546 GCA_047973105.1 Coprobacillaceae bacterium
AAGGTCATTTGGGGTACTAGAATTAAGTTTTGTTTTGGGGTTTATTATTTCTTAAGTTAGTATAGTATTTGATCTTTCTTGTAGACTTAGAATAGAAAATTGTTTCTTCTCGTTTCTACATTATAGTTTTCAATCTGTCTCTTTTAATGTAGTTTACTTGGGTCACAATAATCTGTTTTAAACCGATTTTTATTTGTAATAAGTTCATGTTTTGTCGGGATTCCCCCTTTTATATTCTAATTTGTTTCTCTTTGAAAACAATTAGAATATAAAAGCTGATTTATTATATAATATAAGAATAGAGGTAATTTCCATATGGAGGTAATAAATGGCAACATTAAAGGATATCGCAGAAAAAACTGGTCTGTCAATCGGTACTATATCGCGTGTATTAAATTATGATCAAACTTTAATTATTAGTGATGAGAAGAAAATGTTAGTTTTAAAAACAGCAGATGAATTAAATTATAAAACATTACAAGAGCGGAAACTTGAAGAAGGATGTATATTGATTTTACAAACTTCAAGTAAAAGTTATGAGATTCAAGATCCGTACTTTATGTCAATCAAGACAGGAGCTGAGAATTATGCACAATATAAAAAAGTAAATTTTAAAAGCAAATACTTAGAGGAAATTGAATTAATTGATTTAAAGAATTATCTTGGTGTAGTTGTAATTGGATTGTTAGATTCAGAAAGTGTCAAGATTGCAAAAGAATTAAATAAAAATATTGTTTTTGTTGAAAATAATCCGTTAACAGGTACTTATACTTCAGTTAATGTTGATTTACCAAAGATTGCTCGTGATGTAGCAGAATTTTATAGTACGCATCAAAGAACTGTAGTATACTTTGGTCCATTAAGCACAAAAATTCGATATGACTTACGACAGCAAGCATTTCAGTCAGCGGCATTATATTATGGTTTAAAATATCAAGAAGTACAAACGTCAATGGATGTTATTGATTCTTATTCTAGTGCATTTAATTTCTTAACGGATATTGAAAATAAAAAGCTAAGTGTTTTTTGTGCAAATGATAATGTAGCACTAGGAGTATTACGAGCAGCAACGGAACTAAGGATATCAACCCCAGAACAAATAGAAATAATTGGGATTAATAATATACCAGCAACAGAATTTTCAAAACCCCCATTATCAACAATTGAAATTCCCTCGGAATTCATGGGTGAATATGGAGTTAAAGTCCTGATGGATTCTATTGAAAATAACATTGATGTTCCAATTAATCATGTAGTATCAACAAAAATATTACATCGTAGTACAACGATAATGAATTAGTAGTGCATTTTTGCACTATTTTTTTTTATATGACAACAGTAAAAAAACTTTAGTAAAAAAGTAGTAAAAAAAATGACATCATATTTTTTTTGTGTTATTCTATATTTGTAAGACAAAGGAAATGTTTTCAAGGAAAGGAGTAAGATGAAAAAAATCTTAGCATTATTAACTTCATTAATTCTTGTATTAGCAGGATGTGGAGGAGAAGTAGAGGGTGATGGTATATTAACGGTATGGTATTGGGATCCATATATTAACGGGACATCAATTCAAGCGGCAGCCGACTTATATAAGGAGTCAAATCCAGATGTTGAGTTTAATTTTGTAGAAACATCTAGAGACGATATGCAAACCAAATTTACAACTGCAGCACTTGCGAACGATATGAGTTCATTGCCAGATGTAATTTTACTGGGTGATGATATTGCTCCAATGTATTTAAGTGTTTATACAGATTTGTTTGCTGACAACTTAAATTCAAGTATTGATTATACTAATTTTCCGAGTTATAAAGTTGATCCAATGACATTGGATGGTACAACATACGGTGTACCATTTGATAATGGTGTTTCAGGATTATATTGTAATAAACAAATCGTTGAAGATGCAGGTTTATCAATTAAAGACTTTTCTGATTTAACTTGGACTGAATTTAATAATTTGGGTTCACAAATTAGAACTGAAACAGGAAAATATGCGTATTCTTGGTCTGCAATTACAAATTTAAGAAATCTGGTTCATAGTGCTGGAGTTGATTATGTGAATGAAGATGGTTCAGTGAATATAGCGGACAATGAAGTTCTGAAATCAAGTATGGCAACTATGCAATCAATGTATGATGAAGGTTATGTATATGATGCAGTAGATTGGACTGATTATGTGAGTTCAATTTCGAATGGAGACGCAGCGTGTACAGTATCAGGAGCTTGGTTTGTTCCAACAATTAAGCAAATTGAAGGTGGAGAAGGTAATTGGTTTATAGCACCTGTACCAAGTTTAGACGGTGTTGAGAATGCTGCAAATGCTACAGCTGAAGGTGGTAGCAGTTGGTACATATTAAATAATGGTGATCAAGATATGGCTGCAGATTTCTTAACTACAACTTTAGGTACAAGCGTTGAATTATACGAACAATTATTAACTGAAGTTGGACTAGTAGCAACCTATTTACCAGCAGCAGATAGTGAAACATATAAATCAGGAGATGATTTCTTTGGTGGGGAAACAATTTATAGTAACTTTCTAGAGTGGTCATCAGAGGTACCTCCATATTTAATTCTTGAAAATGCTCAAGTAGCGCAAGATGCATTAGGTACGTATATTAATGCGGTAGTAAAAGGAGAAATGACAGTAGAAGAAGGCGTTGAACAAGCGCAAGCGCAAGCAGACCAAACTGCAGTATAAAACGAAAGTAGGTAATATGAAGGATAAAACAACGAAATATCTGATTATTCCGATGCTAGTATTATGGGGGACATTTACAGTGTTCCCTGTATTAGCTTCATTTTTAAAATCACTACAATCATGTCGAGGAAATACATGTACATTTGTTGGTTTTCAAAACTACATAAATTTATTTAGTGATAACCTGTTTAGAGAATCATTAATTAATACAACAATTTTCTTTATTATTCAAGTGCCAGTAATGATCTTGATATCAATAATTTTAGCAAATGTACTAAATCAAAAAACTTTGAAATTTAAAGGTGCTTATAGAACAATGGTAATATTACCCGCTGTAACGTCACTAGTAGTATATTCAATATTTTTCAAATTAATTTTTATGGAAAATGGATTAATTAATAATTTTTTAATAAACATGCATTTGGTTGAGCACCCTATTCAGTGGCTAAGTACAGCTAACCCTGCTAGATTTGTATTAATTTTAGCATTAGTATGGCGTTGGACAGGGTATAATACAGTATTCTTTCTTTCAGGAATGCAAAATATTGACGATGAAATTTACGAAGCTGCAACAATTGATGGGGCAAATACAGTGCAACAATTTACTAAGATAACCTTACCATTATTGAAACCAATTATTTTATTTGTGACTGTAATTTCAACATTGGGAACGCTTAATTTATTTGATGAACCAATGGTAATAACTAATGGTGGTCCAGGGACTGCAACAATCACACTTGGACAAATGATTTATAAACATTTATTTGTATTCTCACCAAATGCAGGTTACGCATCAGCAATTGCATATGTAATTGTATTTATCGCAGTTGTACTTGCAATTT
>JBKEBJ010000169.1:0-10991 GCA_047973105.1 Coprobacillaceae bacterium
GAAACATGTTCTTTACTATTATCCAAGACTCGACGAAAGGAGTGTATATTCATCTGTTTATGATGATTGAGGAAAATTATTTGATCTTGAAGATCCTAAAGAGTGGGAAATGATAGAAGAAGTTTTCCATAGTTACATGGCTCAAGAACAAGAACATGATCTTGAAGGGCATGAGTGCTGTGGTGGACATGGACATCATCATGACCACGAAGGACATGAATGTTGTGGTGGTCATGACAAAAAACATGAATGTAATGGAGAACATGGGTGCGATTGTGAAAACTAATAAAAGCTAAGCATGCTTAGCTTTTTTGAATACTAAAGAGACGAGGTAAGAAATATGGGTTTTATGGATAGTTTATTAGGTATGGGTAAAAAGAAAAACACAAAATCATTTTTTGTTAATTCTTATGGTAACGAACAAACTAGAGGTATTTATACATTCAAAATTGATGTCGATAGTGGTGAACTAATCTTTAGAAAATATTTTAAAACACCAACAGATCCTTCTTATAGTTTTAATTATGGTCGTTTTGTTTGTACTACATATAAAAATAGAACCGGATCACCAAGTGATGGCGGAATTTGTAGTTATACTTCTACAGCTGAAACTTTGGCTTTAGTATCACGTATTAGTGATGGTGGAAAAACATATGTTCATGCTTGTACAAATGGTGATGATGAAGTTGCAGATAAAGTATTTGCAGTAGATTATTATAATGGCCAAGTCATGGTTGGGGCTATTGAAAAGAAAAAACTAAAACGTGTATTATCAACATTTACTATTGAAGGAAGCAGTGTACATCCAACTAGACAAACTATACCACATCCAAGCTATGTAGGTTTTACACCTGATGAAAAGTTGTATGTAGTAGATTTAGGAATTGATAAAGTATTGTTGTTTGATGTAAGCGATGAGGGAGAATTAATTATAGATGAAAAATCATCATTATCATTACCAGCAGGTAGTGGCCCTAGAAAAATGATTTTTAGTAAAAACGGTAAATTTGCATATGTCCTTAATGAATTAACAAATACAATTATGGTGTACGCATATGAAAATAGTACTTTTACTTTAGTTCAGACAATTGATACATATGATAAAGTAGCGTATCCAGATGAAGAAAGTCTAGCTGGACAATTTGTTTTTAGTGAAGATGAAAAATTTGCTTTTGTTAGTAATAGGGGACATGATTCAGTTTCATCATTTAGTGTAAATAATGAAACTGGTGAGTTGACATATCGAGATTTTGTGGATACTTCATTTAATCCAATTGATTTATATATTGTTAATAATCGTTGGATAGTAATTGCCTGTCAAAAGGGAGGAAATGTTGAAGTAGCAGAATACCTACCTGAAAAAGATGGCTTACTATATGAAACAAAATATTCATACTTGGTAAGTGAACCAATATGTATTACTGGATTTGTAGACATTATGGAAAGGAAGCAGTAGTTTCCTTTTTGTTTTATTGAATAAATGAAGATATTGTCATATAATGAAAATAATGGAGGAATATCATGAGTAAAAAACTGAAGATTATTATCGGGAGTATTGTTGTATGTCTAGCATTAATGATTGGTGCTGCAGTATATATATATAATGATGGACAAAAGGCAGTTTCATCAAAAGATGAAGAAGTGGTTGTTGAAATAAGTGGAACTAATGCTATGGTCTTAAATCAATTAGATGAGGCAGGATTGATTAAAAATAAAATGGTAGCTAATATATATTTGAAATTAAACTCGTATAGTTTTAAAGCCAATACCTATATTTTAAATAAAAATATGGATTTAGATACAATGTTTTCAATTATTGAATCTGGAGATTTTGATCATTTATTAAAAACTAAATTTACAATTATTGAAGGTACGAATATACCAACTGTTGCTGAAGAAATTGCTAAAACATTAGAAATAACAAGTGATGAAGTATTACAAAAGTGGTGTGATAGTGAATACTTATCATCACTAATTGAGAAATATTGGTTCTTAGATGAAAGTATCTTAAATGATGGACTAATGTTTCCATTAGAAGGATATTTTGCAGCTGAGACATATTTTGTTAGTGAAAAAGAACCAACAATTGAAAGTTTAACAACATTAATGTTGGATCAAATGGATACTAATTTAACAGAATATAAAGATGAAATAGAGAATTTTACTATTAATGGTGAAAAAGTATCAATGCATGATTTTTTAACGTTTACTTCTATTGTACAAAGTGAATCGTTGTTTGAAGAAGACCATAAAAAAATAGCTGGTGTTTTTATGCATCGTTTAGAAGTTGGAATGAAATTACAAAGTGATGTTACTGTGAATTATGCAAATCAGGTAACAAAAGTAGCAGTTACATATAATGATTTACAAGTAGAATCAAAATATAATACATATATGTATGAAGGATTACCAGTTGGGCCAATCGCTAATGTTTCTAAAGAGTTAATTGAATCTTGTTTACATTATGAAAAAACAGACAATTTATTCTTCTTTGCAATTCAAGGTGGAGAAGTTATTTATACTAAGACTTATGAAGAGCATTTAGCAGAAATTGAGCGATATAAAGAAGAAGGATTATGGTTACAAGATTAATGAAAGAATTTAAAGAAATAGAAGAATATGCAAAAAAGAATGATATTCCTATCATGGAAAAAGAAGGAATTACTTTTTTGATCAATACTTGCATAGAAAACAAATGCACTTCCTGTTTAGAAATAGGGAGTGCTATTGGATATTCCGCATTAATGTTAGTTAATAATATTAATGATTTTTATGTGGAAACGATTGAACTTAATAAGGACCGATATCTTCAAGCAATAAAAAACATAGAAGATACAAATTCAAAAAATAAAATTACAATACATCACGGAGATGCTTTAGAATATCCAATCTCAAACTTTGTAAAACATGATTTTGATTGTTTGTTTATTGATGCTGCAAAAGCACAATATCAAAAATTTTTTGAAAAATATATGCCTTTAATTAATGAAAATGGAATTTGTATTGTTGATAATTTAGATTTCCATGGCATGATATATGATATTGATCATATTAAAAATCGTAATACTAAACAATTAGTGAAGAAAATAAAACGCTTTAGAGATTGGATTTTCAATCATGATGCATATGATGTAACATACTACGCAATTGGTGATGGTGTTTGCATAATTAGGAGAAAATAAGAATGGAATTAATTGTACAAACAAATAGTAAATCGAATATAAAAAAATTGCAGTCTTTAGGGGTAAAGAAAATAATTGTTGGTTCTGATTTTTTTTCTTGCCGACAAGCCATATCTTTAAATTATAATGAGTTAGAGGAAGAAAATAATAAAAATATTGAATTGTATGTTTTAGTGAATGCTTTAGTAGAAGAGAAATATATAAAAGAATTAGAGAAACATTTATATCAATTAGATAAAATTGGTATACAAGGAGTATTATTTCAAGATTTTGCAGTATTACAAATTTGTAAAGAACAAAAGTATTCATTTGATTGTATTTATGCACCAGATACTTTAAATACAAATCATCAAACATTGAATTATTTACAGACAAGAAGGGTTAGTGGTGCTTTTTTAGCCCGTGAAATACCTCTAGCAGAAAAGCAATACATCCAAGAACAATTATCTATGCCTTGTATTATGCAAGTTCATGGGGTTGAGTATATGGCATATTCTAAACGTAAATTGTTACAGAGTTATTTAGAGATAACTGGAAAAACATTTCCTACAAGAGAAGGAAATATTACTATTCAAGCAAATAATGTAGAAGATGCGTGTTATCTTTATGAAGATCAATATGGAACGCATATACTATCTAAGACACAATTAATAGCTCTAGATATTTTAAAAGAGATTGTATCAATGCCACTAGGGTATATTGAATCTTTATATTTAAATGAAGAAGAATTATTAGATGTAGTATCTTTATATCTTGAAGGTATTAGGTGTGTTAATGAAGGAATATATGAACAAAAGAAAGAACAGTTAGTACAAAAATTATATGAAATACAACCAAATGTAAAGTTCTATCATAGTTTTTTATTTGATCAAACAGTATATAAGATTGCAGATGTTAGGAAGCGTGAAGAAGATGAGAGAAGTAAGTAAGATAGTTAATGGAACAAGAAAAATTATAAAAAAACCAGAATTATTAGCACCTGCTGGAAATTTAGAAAAATTAAAAGTAGCAATTATTTATGGCGCGGATGCTGTTTTTGTTGGTGGTAAGGAATTCTCTCTTCGCTCTAGTGCGTCTAATTTTTCTTTGGATGATATTGCAGAAGCTGTTACTTTTGCAAAACAATATGGGGCACATATTCATGTCACATGTAATATTATTTTACATATTGATAACTTGGAAGGGATCAAAGAGTATCTAACAAAATTAGATGCTATTGGTGTTACTGCTATTATTGTTGCTGACCCTTATATTATGTCGATTGTAAAAGACTTAAAACTATCATTGGAAGTTCATGTTTCTACTCAGTTATCGACGCTTAATACAAAAGCAATCCGTTTTTATCAAGAAATGAGTGTTGAGCGAGTAGTATTAGGAAGAGAAGTGGACAAAGAAGATATTCAACAAATTTTAGATTCTGTAGATATTGATATTGAATATTTTATTCATGGTGCTATGTGTATTCATTATTCAGGTAGATGTATGTTATCAAATTATTTCTCTAGACGAGATGCGAATCGGGGTGGATGTTCACAATCGTGTCGTTGGTACTATGATATTTACCAGGATGAGATGAAACTGAACCAAGAGGACGATATCCCTTTTAGTATGTCAAGTAAGGATATGGCGTTAATAGATCATATTCCAGAATTAATTGAAATGGGAGTTGATTCATTCAAAATTGAAGGTAGAATGAAATCTTTACATTATATTGCGACTATTGTTTCTACCTATCGTAAGTTAATAGATAATTATTGTGAAAACCCAGATACTTTTGATGCTAAACCTCAGTATCGTGAAGAGATTTTGAAAGCAGCGAATAGAGCGTTAACAACTGGATTTTATGGGAATATACCAACTGCAAAGGATCAATTATTTAACGTTCGAGATGAACATCCAACACAGGAGTTTGTAATTCGAGTATTAGAACATAAAAAGAATACAGGTTTGACAATGATTGAACAAAGGAATTATTTTAGATTACATGATCGTATTGAATTCTTTGGACCTAATCATAATAATATTGTAGTTACTATTGATGCATTATATAATGAAAATATGGAAGAAGTAACAATAGCGAATCATCCAATGGAAATATTATATATTAAAGTAGATTATCCTTTGGAAAAAGAAGATATGGGAAGGTTGGTAACAAAATGAAAGAGACAATTATAATTGGTATTGCTGGAGGAAGTGCATCAGGAAAAACTTCTATTGCTCAAAAAATGTATGAACACTTTAAAGGTTCCCATACAATAAAAATAATAAAGCAAGATGATTATTATAAAGATCAAACGGCATTAACTATGGAACAAAGACATCAAACAAATTATGATCATCCTTTTGCTTTTGATACAGATTTGTTAGTATCGCATTTAGTTGATTTAAAAGAAGGTAAATCTATTCAAAAATCAACATATGATTTTGTAGAACATAATCGTAGTGATAGAGTGGAAGAAATCAAGCCAAGAGAAGTTTTTATTTTAGAGGGATTATTTGTATTAGGTGATGAGAAAATCCGAGATATATGCGATATTTTAGTCTATGTGGATACAGATTCAGATATTCGCTTTATTCGACGTTTACGTCGAGATGTAGAAGAAAGAGGTCGTAGTTTGGATTCAGTTTGTAATCAATATATGAATACAGTTCGTCCTATGCATGAACAGTTTGTAGAACCTTCTAAGAAATATGCACACATTATCATACCGGAAGGTGGAAGCAATGTAGTGGCTATTGATTTATTAATTACAAAGGTGTCAAGTATTGTAGATTAATTAATACTAGATATTTACTAGTATTTATGATATATTATTGAGGCGAGGTGAAATTATGGAACACGAAAAAGTACTGCTTACGCAAAGTGGTGTAGAAAAATTAAAACAAGAGAGAGAACATCTTGTAAACGAAGAAAGACCAAAAGTCATCGAAGAATTACAATTAGCTCGTTCTCAAGGGGATTTATCGGAAAATGCTGATTATGACTCTGCTAGAGAAAAACAAGCACATTTAGAAGCTAGAGTTAAAGAAATTGATTACATGTTACAAAATGCAGAAATTATTTCTGAAGAACAAATGGATTTAAAAGTTGTAAAACCAGGGACAACTGTTACTATTTTAGATTTATCTGAAAAGAATGCTGAATCTGAGTCTTATACAATCGTTGGTTCATTTGAAACAGATCCAGAAAACGGAAAAATTTCTAACGAGTCGCCATTAGCTAAGGCTGTTTTAGGGCATGGTATTAATGAGATTGTAACAGTAGGGGTTGCAGAACCTTATGATGTAAGAATTTTAAACATTCAGTTTTTACAATAATAAAAAACGTGATGAGATATCACGTTTTTTATATTTTACATTTGTTATATACTTCTTTTATTTACCAATATAACTAAGTACTACGCTCGTTAGAATAAACGTTAATGGACGAGTTATTAAAGTAATGATTTGAATATTATTAAACTGTAATAATAGAATAAGTAATAGATATATCAAGGCGAAGAAACAACTATGAAGTAACAATTTATTATTAATTTGTTTATAAAAATAAATAGCACTAGCAATAATTGTTACATACGATAAAGTTTGTACAATAATATTATACATAGTGTTTGGTATTTGTATAAAAGAAATAATTGTGGCTAAGATAATACTGATAAGAATAAATAATGCGAAAATAAAACAATACGTCTTTCCATATATTTTTGAATAGGTTTTCATAATTGCCTCCTAAGAAAATATATGTCAAGATAAAGAAATTAGAACAGGTGATGTAATGAATTTATTAGATATTATTGTAGCGAGTTTTTTTACATATATATATTTAACAATAATACTTAGGTTATTAGGTAAAAAAGAATTTAGTCAATTAAATGTATTTGATTTTGTAGTTTTTTTAGTTATTGCAGAAATTATAGTAATGTCTATTGAAAGTGATGAATTAACAATAGTTCATAGTATTGTTGCAACACTAACGTTAATTTTATTAGATCGAGCTGTTTCTCTAGTTAATATGCGTTGGAAAAAGGCTAGAGATATCTTTGAAGGGAGACCAGCCTATATTATCTTTAAAGGACAATTAGATAAACTAAAAATGAAAGAATTACGATATGCTATCGATGATTTATCGCATCACTTACGTGTTAATGATGTCGATAGTGTATCACAAGTTGAATTCGCTATTTTAGAAACAAATGGATCATTGTCTATTATAAAGAAGGACGATTGTGTTGTAGAATTAGCCGATGCAATTATTTCTGATGGTAATATTGATAATGAATCTTTACATAGAATAGGGAAGACACAAGACTGGCTAGAAGATGAATTAAAAAGAATGGGATATCCTAATTACCAAGATATATTCTATTGTATAGTGGAAAAGGAAGGGTTATATGTAATCAAAAAATAGAGTGCTCTAGCACTCTATTTTAGTCTTTAGATAATAACATTGTATCATTATCTAATTCTTCACCAACTGCTTTTTCAAACATTAGAAGTAAATCAGAAACTTTTAAATTTTTCTTTTCTTCATCTCTAACATCTAGAATAACATTACCCTCATGCATCATAATTAAGCGATTACCATAAGTAATAGCATCTTTCATATTATGGGTAACCATCAAAGCAGTCAATTGTTGTTCATTGATTATTTCATCTGTTAATTCTAATACTTTTTTTGCTGTACGAGGATCTAAGGCAGCAGTATGTTCATCAAGTAATAATAATTTTGGTTTTTGTAAAGTAGTCATTAATAATGTTAATGCTTGTCTTTGTCCTCCTGAAAGTAAACCAACTTTAGAACTTAATCTTTCTTCTAATCCTAATCCAAGTCGTTTTGTAGCTTCTTTATATTCCTTAATTTCATCTTTACTTATACCCCAACGAAGAGTACGTCTTTTGCCACGTCTAGCAGCCATAGCTAGATTCTCTTGAATGGACATATCAGAAGCTGTTCCAGTCATAGGATCTTGAAAAACACGACCAATGAATTTAGCACGCTTAAATTCTGGTAACAAAGAGATATTATTATCATCAATGTGAATATAACCACAATCAATTGGATATACACCAGCTACCATATTTAAAATAGTACTTTTACCCGCACCATTACCACCAATGATAGTTGCGAAGTCTCCATCTTTTAATTCTAAACTTATATTTTGTAAAGCCTTTTTTTCATTAATAGTACCTATATTAAAGGTTTTACTTACATTTTTAATCGTTAGCATCCGTAATCTCCTTTCCAGTTAATTTCTTATACATAGAAATTTGACGACGTTTATTATTCATGGTTGGTATGATTAACGCAGCAGCTACTAAAATAGCGGTAAATAGTTTCATATCATCATCATTGATAACATCAGCTTGTAAAACAATAGCGATGATAATGCGATAAATACTAGAACCAATTAAGATGGATGTTAGTCGAACTGCAAAGCCACCTTTTCGTCCGAAAACAACTTCTCCAATAACAATAGAGGCAAGAGCAATAACTATGGAACCAATCCCCATTTTAACATCTGCAGAGCCATCCAACTGTGCCGTTAAACCACCAGATAGAGCAATTAAACCATTAGAAATCATTAATCCTAATATCTTTGTAGTACTAATACTTATGCCTTGAGCAGTTACCATCTTCTCATTATTACCAGTTGCTCTAATAGCAGAACCAATTTCTGTACCAAAGAACCAATATAGAACAATAATCACTAGTAAAGAGATTCCTATTCCAATAATTAAATTAATATAAACACTAGGAATATCTAATGTAGATTTCAATAATTTAAATATAGTAGAATCAGAGGCACCTAAAGGTAAATTAGAACGATTCCCCATGATTCTAAGATTTATAGAATATAAAGCAATTTGGGTAAGGATACCTGCTAATATAGCAGATATTTTGCATTTTGCATGTAAAATACCTGTAATAATACCCGCAATACATCCCGAAATAAATGCAGCAATTATAGCAAGCATTGGTGATACACCAGAGGTGATAAGTATCAAACAGACTCCTCCACCAGTAGCAAAACTACCATCTACTGTCATATCAGCAATATCTAAAATTCGAAATGTGATATATACACCAAGGGCCATAATACCCCAGATAATTCCTTGTGCAATAGCACTTTGAATCGCTAATAAAATTCCATTCATTTTTATTCCTCACCAACTATAGTAGCCTTATCAAGAATTTCTTGTGGAATTGTAATTCCTAGTTTATCTGCAACATCTTTATTTATAGCTAACGTACATTCTTCAGCTGATAAATATTCAATTGGCATATTTGCTGGTTCTTTTTCGCCTTTAATGATTTGTGCAGCCTGTTTTCCAGCCAATAATCCTAAATTATAATAATCAATACCATAAGTAGCTAATCCGCCATTTGAAACCATTCCTTCTTCACCAACAATACATGGTAAGTTGTTTTCGTTAGCTACACTAGAAACAGTAGTCATATATTCTGCCAATAAGTTATCTGTTGGAATGTAAATAGCATCGACTTTACCGACTAATGGTTCTGCTGCTTGTCGAATAGTGCTAGAATCAGAAACTGGTTTATCTAAATATTCCATACCCGCTGCTTCGATTTCTTCTTTTGCGATATCTGCTTGGAAAATAGAATTATCTTCAGAACCGCAATACATAACAGCTACCTTTTTAGTATCTGGTAATAATTGTTTTAATAAGTCAATTTGTTCTTTAATTGGTGTTAGATCACTCGCTCCAGTAACATTAGTTCCTGGTTTATCATTATTCTCCACTAATTTTGATGATGCAGGATCTGTAACCGAAGATATGACAATTGGTATATCACTAGTTTTTGTTGCTGCCGCTTGTGCTGCCGCAGTCGCAATTGCATAAATTAAATCCACATCGTTATTTACAAATTTATCTGCAATTGTTTGACAATTTGAACGATCTCCTTGTGCGATTTTGAAATCGATTGTAAAATCTGTTCCTTCTTTTAATCCTTCTGCCTCTAACCCTGCAACAAAGCCTTCATACGCTTTATCTAATGCGGGATGCTCAGCTAATTGGATTACGCCAATCTCTGTAACACTACTATCACTACTACCATCATCACTACCACAACCGACTAACCCTAATGTTAATACTAATGTTGTGAAAATACCCACTAATCTTTTCATTGTAATCCCTCCCTAAAATTTTAAAGTTTAATGTAGTACATTATCTACAAAAACAATATCGAAAAATAAACAAAAAAACTCGCCTATAGAGGGCGAGTTATTCGCGGTACCACCTCAGTTTGTTATATTTTCACAAATATAACCTTACAAGTACTATACTTACATAATAACGGTTGTTAACCGATGAGTGCTTACTATTCTTTCAGCGCTCCGACTCCATGGGGAATTCTTTAATTTATAACGTACTATTTTCACCAACCATAGTATCTCTGATGTCTCAAAATTAAGTACTAATCCACTTCATTGTCTTTTCGTTTTTGATATTGCTAGTTAAATAATAAAGCAAATATATCTTCTTGTCAATATTAGGATAACATAATATCTAATGTCATCATAATTAAGAAACCAATCATACAACTAATGGTACCTAAGTCCACATTTTCTGTGCTATTCGCTTCTGGTATTAACTCTTCAATACAAACAAACATCATCGCTCCAGCAGCGAATGATAGAGTAAATGGCAACATATTACCAATCATTGATGCGAATAGAAAACCTAAAATAGCAGAAGGAATTTCTACTAAAGCAGAGAATTGGCCATACATCATGGCAGATAATTTACTTTTTCCACTTTGATGCATGGGTAAAGAAATAGCTG
>JBKEBJ010000172.1:0-7702 GCA_047973105.1 Coprobacillaceae bacterium
GAAATGACGCTATTAATAAAGTAGAAGATTTATTTACAGATGGAACCCATACTAATATTAAAGATAGTGTAAATCAAAACCAAATCAATGTTGCCCAAGCAGCAGTAGACAAATTACCAGATGGTTCATTAAAAGATGAACTACAAGCCTTAATTGATAAAGCACAAAAATTGTTATATTAACATCTGATACTATGAACTTTATTCCCTATCTTTCACTATTGATAATTAGTGGATTATATATTGCAATAAAAAAATATAAGAGAATCTAGATAGAATAGTAATTTACTATATAGGATTGTACAAAAAAGA
Organism: Coprobacillaceae bacterium; assembly: GCA_047973105.1. Lineage (GTDB taxonomy): Bacteria > Bacillota_I > Bacilli_A > Erysipelotrichales > Coprobacillaceae > CAKVJS01. Next base: position 312 of record JBKEBJ010000172.1, read on the forward strand.
ACCAACATGGAAAACATGTTAGTTCTTTTTTTATTATTGTCCTTTTTCTATATACGATAAGTCATTCACTACTTCAACCGTGTATTTACCATCTTTATAACGTATTCTAGTAATACTTGCATTTTTTAATCCAGATGCAGGAATATCTGCATTTTCATCTATCATATATGCAAATGTAGCAATACTCATACCATGTGATACTACAAGAACATTGGAATCACCATTATCCATTGCTTCTTTTACAATGTCATCATAGGCTTCTTGTAATCTTGTTTTGATTGTCTCACTATCTTCTGCTAACCAATTTAAGCCTTCCTCTTCTTCTTTCGATTTATCAAGTTTAGCTATTGCATCAGCGAATTCTAAAATTCCTCTTGCGAATCCAACATCTTGTAAATGTGCTCCCCATTCCTCATAAGTCATTCCCATAGATTCTGCAACCTCTGCCTGCATATCTTCATTAGGCATTCCTTCTAAAGTACCAAAGTTATATTCTCTTAAACGCTTATCTTTATGAATTTCTAATTCTTGACCTTTTGTTGATAATACAATTTCAGCAGTTTCAATAGCCCTTCCGCTATCACTAGTGTATACACTATCAAAAGTAATTCCTTCACTTTTTAATCCTTCACCTAAAGCTTCTGCAACTTCAACTCCAGCTGGTGTTAATGGCGCATCTATCCATCCTTGTGAACGATCTACAGTATTTAACATTGTTTTACCATGACGTGCAATATAGATGACTACTTCATCCGTAGGTTCCTTTACTGCTTCCTCCTCTTTATCATTTGTATTACTTCCACATCCAGTTAAGACTAACAATACAACCAAAAGCCCCGCTAACCATTTTTTTATATTCATTTTTTCTTCATCCTTTCTTTTAGTTAGTTTACTCCCATTAATTTTTTTAGTTATCATTCATCTTTTCAAAACTGTATCACCTCCAGTTAGTGAATAATTACTATAAAAAAGCAAAAAAAGACAAAACATTACTAGAGTACCTTAAAGACAGGGTACTCAGTAGTAGTTTTGTCTATATCATAGTCACAATCCACTTTATAATTAACTTAATATTGAACACACTGTCACTAATTAGTCAATGATAACGCTTACATTTCAATAAGAAAAATAAAACAATTCCCTATATAAGAATTGTTTTAAATAAATTTTTTAATATCTACTTTTGTTTGATATTCAGCTTTTACAGTATAGTTATCAACTGTTCCTGATACATATATACTATAACTATTATCCTTATCACGTTGATTATCACCAACACCATAGTGACCTAATGTTTTTTTACGCTCTTCAAATTTATTTTCTAACGAATTAAAGTTGGTGCCAACTTTTTCAATTAGACTATGTTTATCAACATTAGTTACTACTTTTACTACATCTTCAAATGTTTGATACGTATCTTCTTGATACAACATTTCTGAAAATTCTTTATTTTCTTGTTGATAATATTTTACATTTGCTTCATTCGTTACCTTCGCCATATCATAATATAAGCTGACTTCAATATAATCTGTATCGTTAAGTTTTAATGTGTATTTCAAATCATAATAAATGTTATTAGCATCCGTAATATAAATATCGTATTGTTTATCCATCTTACTTTCTACTAGCCCACTTAGTTCTTTTTCAAAATCTTTGATATTAGTTACCATTGGTTCTACATCTTTAACACGCTTACTAAAAATATCTAAACTTTCAAAATGATAATCTACATACTCTTCTACACCTTTTACTTCTTTTAACTCATCTAAAGTAATCGTTTCTCCATCATCTGTTACTGTTGAGGTAGTATTAGAGAGCCCACTACTACTAAATAGATATCCCATAATCATGGGTGAGAACATGAAAATAAAAGCCATAACAATATAAATAATTCCTATCTTAGAATTACCTCTTTGTTTTTTCATGGGTCTATATCCTGCTTCTAAATGATGTCCACAATATGGACATATTTTCGCATGATCTGCAACTTCCTTTTTACATTTTGGACATTGTTTCATTGTTTTCACCTACTTGTATATGGATGTCATCCAATCTTTAAATTCACTAACAAATTCTTCTTTTTTGTCTGCCTGTTCTTTTTCATCTTCAATATCATAAAATTCTGCATCTAAATATGTGTAAGAATCTTTTATTTCATTACCTTCATATAGATGTAAAGTCGGCGTCCATGTAAAAGATAATTCTTCTTTAATATTTTCAAAGAAAGTAATTTCTTCTTCACTAGCCTCATCTGCAAATGCAGCATCTCTAAAAGCTTTAACATTTAAATAATATACATATGTACCTTTATTATCTGTTAAGTAGGATTCTAATATTGGATAGAATTCCTCACAGTCGCCACAATCAGGACGACCAATGTATAACACAAAAGCTTCATCTGCTTTTAATTTATTTTGTAGTTCCTCGTAACTTATTTCATGAATACCTGAAAGATTTGTATCTTTCTTTATAAGATTAGTGGATGCGGTATTACTGCATCCACTAATTAGTACAACCATACTAAGTACTAGTAGTACTTTTTTGATTATTTTAATAATGATTCTCCATCCATTTCTTTAGGAATTTCTAATCCTAATAGTTGTAGGATAGTTGGTGCTAAATCTCCTAATTTACCACCTTCTTTTAATTCTAAGTGTGTATTCGTTACAATTAATGGAACTACATTTGTAGTATGGGCAGTAAATGGATTACCATCTTCATCTAATAGTCTTTCACTATTTCCATGATCGGCAGTAATTAACATTGTTCCACCTAATTCTGAAACTGCTTGATATACTTCTCCAACACACTCATCAATTACACTAACTGCTTTGATTGCAGCTGGTATAATTCCTGTATGTCCAACCATATCACAGTTTGCAAAGTTAACAATAATCACATCATGAATATCTTTTTCAATTTCTGCAATTAATTTGTCTTTTACTTCATAAGCTGACATTTCTGGTTGTAAATCATATGTGGCTACTTTTGGTGAATTTACTAATACACGAGTAGCACCTTCGATTTCTTTATCAATTCCTCCATCAAAGAAGAAAGTTACATGCGCATACTTTTCTGTTTCTGCAATACGTAATTGTTTCATTCCTTTTTCTGATAGATAATCTCCTAAAGTATTATTTAATTTTTGTAATGCAAATGCGATTTCTCCATTTACTGAATCTGCATATTTCATCATACAAACAAAAGATAAGTTTTTAGGTTTTACTGCTGGTTTGTAATCATAAACATCATTTGTAATTACTGTTGCTAATTGAATCGCTCTATCTGGTCTAAAGTTCGCAAAAATAATTGAATCATTATCTTCCACTTTACCTTCTACATTTTTATTATATCCAGGAATTACGAATTCATCATATACATCTTTTCCATAAGAATCTTTTACATATTGTACTGGGCAATCAAAGCTCTCACCTTTTTGTGATACGATTGCATCATATGCTAATTCTACACGTTCAAAACGTTTATCTCTATCCATTGCATAATATCTACCTGACACAGTTGCAACTTCTCCAACACCAATTTCTTCCATTTTATCGCATAGTTCTTTAACAAATCCTGCTCCACTATCTGGTGCAACATCTCTACCATCTAAGAAAGCATGAACATATACTTTTGTTAAGCCTTGTTCTTTCGCTAATTTTAATAGTGCATAAATATGTTCATTTGATGAATGCACTCCCCCGTTAGATAATAATCCCCAAATGTGTAATTTAGTATTATTTTCTTTAGCGTTTTTTATAGCTTTTAAAAACTTTTCATTTTTGTAGAACGTACCCTCTTCAACGGCTTTATTAATTAAAGTTAAAGATTGATATACAGTTCTTCCAGCTCCAATATTTAAGTGCCCCACTTCACTGTTTCCCATTTGTCCTTCAGGAAGTCCTACAGCGTTACCAGATGCACGAATAGTTGTTGTTGGGAATAATGCCATTAAATCATCTAAATTAGGTGTATTCGCTAATTTAACTGCGTTACCTTCTAATCTATCAGACAATCCATATCCATCCATAATACATAAAACTATTGGTCTTTTTTTCATAAAACTAATTCCTCCTATTTTTCCTAGTCATTATACCCTTTTTTATTACAATATTCAAATAAAACGATAGCCCATTTAGATGAACTATCGATGAATTTGATTCATTTTTTACTTTTTTTTGGATTGCTTAATAAATATATTCCTAAAAAGACAATAACGACTGGCCAAAACTCCTGAATATAGGTCGCTATTATTTCTACAATTCCATTAAATTCAATTGTTTTATCCATTGTTAATATTAACCCTACGAGTATTAAAACAATGCCTAAATGCTTTTTTATATTTATTTTCATATTAATCACCAAATTTATTATATCGTATACATATAATAAAATTTGTTGATTATTGAGGAAATAAACTTTTTGCATAAGAAATCAAATTTTTAACAGAAACTTCCTCTTTCCCTTTTTGTGAATATACAAATATACAATCTATATTCTTATAATCAAACTTATTAGAATGAATGATACTATTAATATCTTTACGAGTATCACTATCAATGGTAATAAAGAGATTCTCAGCCATTTTTCGAAGTAATATACTAACATTCGCTAAAGCTAATTCTAAATCAAAATAGGTACGAAACAATGCCTTTTGTAATATTTGATTATCAAACATTCCTTCACGATTTTCTAACTTTTGAATTTGATTTAAGACACTTTCTACCGATATAATTGTATCTTCTAACATATCAAAATAACAATCTTTTTTAATCTCTCTTTGATTCATTATTACTATTATCCTTATTTTTATTTAACACATTTAATTGATATGCATACATGAAGAAAGCTAATAACATAAGTAAGAAACTTGAAACAATTAATATTGTAGATAAAACAGTATCCGGTATATAAAAAGCCACTAAAATAATAACAATTAGATAGAAGTAAGCTGTCGCTATTTTCCCCCACCAAGAGGCTCCTTTTATTTGTACTCCATATTGAAATAAATATAGACCAACAATTCCTAACATTCCATCTTTCAATATTATAATCGCTACTAATAACCAAGCTAAAGGATATGTATATACCAATGCATAAGCTACTGCAATTTGTGTTAACTTATCTGCAATTGGATCTATGAGTTTTCCAAAGTCTGTTATCATATCAAATTTTCTAGCAATAAATCCATCTAAAAAATCTGTAAATCCAGAAACAACTAAAACAATCGCTGCAATAAAATAATGTTCGCTATCATTAGCGTTTAAATAGACATATAGAAACACAGGGATTAATGCAATTCTAAAAAAGCATAATCCATTTGGTATATTTAATAATTTATCTTTACTTTCTTCTTTCATATCGGTACCTCTTTATACTATATAATTATAGAGAATTGACTAAGTTTGTCAAAAGAAAAGATGTAGATATTCGTATTATTTTAAAATAATTATTCATTTCATCATCTCTTATACTTATTTTTATCTAAAACATAGAAAAAACTAGTTATTAGATACTAACTAGTCTACCCATATTTTACTCTTTCATAATATAAATCATGGCTCTTTCGTTTTGTACAAAGGACTTTTTTTCATATAAACCACGCCCTTCTTCACTTGCATTTAAACAAACCATCCCACACTTCCCTTTAGCGAGTTCTAATAATTGATCCATTACTTCAGATGCAATTCCTTGGCGTCGATATTGATCATGCGTCCAAATATTAGATATATACCCTGTTTTTCCAGAAGGATTCGCATTAGAAGCTAAAGAATGGTAAAAATATATCATTCCCGTTGTTACTAAGATATCCTTATCATACCCTAATACTGTAAAACATGTATTATCTTTCATCTTTAACTCATAAAAGGAACGAATATCTTCAATATGTTCTTTAGGGAACGGTATATCTGTAAACATTGCCATTTCTTTCAAACGTAATTCTACTAAAAAATCAATTTCTTCTATTTTAGCTAATCGATACTGTATCATAATTGTTCTCCTATTAATAAAAGATTGTTTTTAATATTTGTTTACCTGCATTTGTTTTAAATATATTATCACGTATTTTATCAATTGCTTCTTGTGTATATTTCTCAGTCTTTATGTTCACCAAAAAATCTGCTTCCACCATAATTTGATAATCCAATCCTTGAATATCAGTATACGTATGATGATGTCCAACAATATAACATACTCTTTCTATTATTTCTTCATTATAACCTAGCTTTTCTAGTATCTTTCTTGCTTCTGGTGGCCCTTCTAACTCTTGATATGGGCCAACACTACTTTGGTATTCTTCCATACTTATTTTAATACCAATATCATGAATAACAGCTGTAAGTTCTAATATCTCTTGTGTTTTACTATCTAGTTTCTCTAATTCTCCAATTGTTTTAGCGAAACCATACACTTGTAATAAGTGGTGAATTTGTTTACGATCGTGTCCAAAATAAACAATCATTTCATCAATTAATTTTCCTATCATACATATTCCCTCCTATGTATATCATAACATTTTCACTAGTGCTCTTCTAGGCAAATATGATAGTATATTAATATGAGGTAGTAATATGAAATATAAACCATTAGACAATAAAACTGCATTACATAAATTAAAGCCAGGTCGCTTACCTTTTAACTGGGACTTAAATATATATCGAGGTTGTGAACATGGATGTATATATTGTTATGCAATCTATAGCCATCGACATTTACAAGATGATGAGTTCTTTGATTGTGTGTATTACAAAAAAATATTTTAGAGGCATTGGAAAAAGAATTATCAAAACCATCATGGAAACATGAAACTATTAATATGGGTGGTGTTTGCGATAGTTATCAACCTATTGAATCTAAATTAGAATTAACTCGTGACGTTTTAAAACTTATGATTAAATATAAAAACCCTATTATTATCTCCACTAAGTCGTCACTTATCTTACGTGATTTAGATTTAATTAAAGAGTTAGCTGAAATTACAAGTGTTAATATTGCTTGTACAATTACAACCTTGGATGATCGTATCCAAAAAATAATTGAACCACACGCTAGTAGAAGTATAGACCGTTTTAAAGTCTTAAAAAAGTTAAAAGAAGAAACAAAGGCTAATGTTGGTGTACATTTAATGCCTATCATTCCTTATGTTACAGACTCACATGAAAACTTAGATGCAATATTTCATATTGCTAGTGACATTAATGTTGATTATGTTTTACCAGGTACCCTGTATTTACGTGGAAAAACAAAACCTCATTTTTTAAATAGTATCAAAGAATATGATTATTCTTTATATCAACAATTGTACGATTTATATCGTAAAGGTAGCCTATCAAAAGAATATAAAAAAGATGTCTACACTAGAATTCATTCCTACCGCAAAAAATATAATA
>JBKEBJ010000175.1:0-2154 GCA_047973105.1 Coprobacillaceae bacterium
TGTATCAATATACTAATAAAAATGAATCTTTCCATTCAGTAATTATCGCAAATATGTTTGGTTTTAAACCAATGCCATTATTTGAAACTTCACCACAAGATCAAGAAGTACCACAAGTAAAATTCTAATATGAAAAAAATTAGTGCAATACTTCTATCCCTTCTAATTAGTTTCTTAATGATTACACCTGTATATGCAAGTAGTAATGACTTAGAAGAAATAAACATGAGTATTTATATTCATGAGGATGGAAGTGCAACAATTACAGAAGTATGGAAAATGAATGCAGTTGAGGGGACTGAAAATTATAAAGAGTTATCACGTATGGGGGATTCCTATATTACAGATTATAGTGTATCTGACGAAAATGGAGCCTATACACTAAATCCAGATTGGGATATCGATGATAGTCGTGAAGAAAAAGCGAATCAATATGGTATTATTGAAACGGACTCGGGTTATGAGTTGTGTTATGGAATTGGTGAATATGGATATCATACGTATACAATGACATATACAATTGTTAATTTTATTCATCAGTATTCAGATGGACAAGCTTTTTATTGGCGTTTGGTTAATGAAAGTATGGATCCAGCGCCTGAACATGTATCTATTAGTATTCAAAGTGATATCACTCTAAATAATGATACAGCTGATATTTATGCATTTGGATTCGAGGGTCGTATTAATTTTGAAGGTAATGGGATTTATGCAACCAATGAACAATCTGATGGTAGTTTAGGAAGAATTCGATTTGTGAATATCTTCATTGCTTTTGATGAAGAATATTTTTCTGGAACAAACAATAAATATGATAGTTACACAACTGATGAGATGCTAAGTGAAGCAAATGAAGGTGGAGATTATGCAATAGATGATATGCCTGCATGGCAAATTTTCGCAATTATTGGAGCTATTGTAAGTGTTACTTTATTAATGATAGGTGGAGGTGCACTATATGCCCGTTATCGTAAAAAACATTACTTCCCAAAAAGTATTGTCTTTGATGATCAAAATCCATTACCAAAGAAAACATCAGTAGATCCATTTAGAGATATTCCTTGTCGTAAAGATATTTTTAGATTTTATTATGTCGCGAAAATGGCGAATCTAGCTGATGATCAAGAGTTAAAATCGGGATTAGTTTCAGCTATATTACTACGCTGGATGCGTAACGGCCAATTAACATTTGTGAAATTAGATGGAAATATATTTAATCGAAATAAATATGAAATTGATTTTAGTGGTGAAGTAACATGTGAAAATCCACTAGAAGAAAAAATGTTAGAATATTTCCGATTGGCTTCAGGCACAAATCAAATATTAGAAGCCAAAGAATTTGAACGTTGGTGTACAAAGAACTATTCTAAATTAGAATCATGGTTCTCTAAAGTAGAAATGCAAGTAAAGAAAGAAATGAAGACGGATGGAAGTTGTGTTATTGAAAAATCAGAATCTCATTTTTTAGGATTTAAAATTCCTAAACATAAAACAGTTTATACTGCTAAGTTTAGAGAAGAATTATATCATGCAGCTGGATTTAAAAACTTCTTATTAGAATTCAGTGATATTGATAAAAAACAAGTACAAGAAGTTCATTTATGGGAAGATTATCTAATCTTTGCCTCAATCTTGGGATTAACGGAGAGAGTAGAAAAAGAATTAGGAAGGTTATACCCAGAATTTAATCAATATAGCCACTTAGATTACACATATACAACAATCGCTACTCGTCATTTTGTATATGCAGGTATTCGTAGTTCCTCTAGAGCTCATAGTGCAGCACAAATGCGTTCTAGTGGAGGTGGTGGAAGTAGTTCCTTTGGCGGCGGAGGCGGTGGATTCTCCGGTGGTGGAGGCGGCGGAAGTCGTTAAGTATATAAAAAAGTCTTTGGAATGAACCAAAGGCTTTTTATTTTACTTGTAATTGTAAAGGATTAATTGTACCTGGAGATACTTGTATATATTTTGTTTTCAAAAAAACATTTATGACATCACAGATATCCTTAATAGGACTTTCTTTTCATGTGCATTCTAAGGATATAGCCTGATTACCACAAGCATCTTTTAGTTTTAATATATAATCAAATTGTTTTTCTTTTAATAAAGAATTAATGTCTTGTACGTCAAAAATTTATAATGTTAGCATAAAAA
>JBKEBJ010000181.1:0-5021 GCA_047973105.1 Coprobacillaceae bacterium
TTTAGATGATTTTGATGAAGTTGCAGATCAAGAATATTTATTAGATGCATGGTATGAAGCAATCTATCAAAACCCATTAGTATTAGGAGTACGTAGTATTTCTTATGATGCTAAAACAAATGATGTTATCATTACTTATGATGAAGATGCTAAAACACAAAGAAGTAAACAAAAGGAAATCGTTGAAAAAGTAGATACTGTCGTTGGTGATATTAAAAAAGACGATATGACACCTTTAGAAAAAGAAAAAGCAATTAATGATTACATATGAGATAATGCAACGTATGAAGATGATGCATTAACAAATGCAGAAAAGAATAATTTCGATAAAGTAGATGCAGAATTCTTAGATTCATTTACTGCTTATGGAATCCTAGTTAATAATAAAGGAGTGTGTGCTGGGTATGCTGGTGCCTTTAAATTATTAGCAGATAAAGCTGGTTTAGAAAGTATTGTAGTTACAGGATATTTACAAGGAAGTTTACCACATGCATGGAATCGAGTGAAGTTAGAAGATGCATGGTATACATTAGATGTTACAAACAATGATAATGAGTTCTATACAAATGGATTATTCAACTTATCAGATCAAGTAGCGAAAGATATATTAACTGCTGATACTTTATATGTGATGGATGAAGATTTACCGAAATTCACAGCAACTGTTGATGATAATGAATATTATCGTTATACAAATAAATTCTATGATCAAAATGTGATTGTTGATGCATTAGTAGAAGGATTAAATACAGATGGTGTAGCTATTTATCGTACAGACTATACAATGAGTGAAGAACAATTCAATAGTATTGTTGATAAAGTTATGGAAAAAACAGGTGTCACAAACTTACGTGGGGGATATTTCTTAGGAGTTATCAACCTACAAAAATAACTATAAAAAGATAGAGGTGTACAAAATGTACGCCTCTATTTTATATATTTACTAATAAAATTATCTACAGTTTGCCAGTACGCTTCTCCAGCAACTGTGGCAGCGGCACCATGACCAGCACCAGGGACAATGTATATGTCTTTTTCAATTGTTGCAGCTTCGTATACTTCTTCTACCATATGGGAAGGAACAAAGGTATCTTCGTCACCATGAATAAATAGAATCGGTGTCTTTGATTTTTTTACTTGTTCTATTGCCGAAGCTTCGTTAAGACTATAACCAGCTTTAAAATTTGTTACTAAGTTCGCAAAATCCATAACTGGAAAACTTGGTAAACCAAATGTTTCTTGTAATTGATAACTAAAGATTCCACGAACGGATGTATAACCACAATCTTCAACAATAACTTTTACATTTGATGGTAAGTCTTCACCAGATGTCATCATAACAGTTGCACCACCCATAGAAACACCATATAAAACTATCTGGGCATCTTTATCTTTTTCAATGATTTGATCAATCCAATCGACGATATCTAAACGTTCATCCCAGCCCATGCCAATATAGTCACCTTCACTTTGACCATGACCTCTAGCATCAGGTAATAATATATTATAACCTAAAGTATTGAAGTTTTTGGCTGAGGCAGTCATGTTACTTGCTTCTGATGTATAACCATGACATATAATAACCCATTTATTTGTTTCAACTTCATTTTCTATTTGATATGCATGAAGTTTTAAATCATCTCTAGATTGCATATATTCATCACTATAGTTACTATTTGTAAACCAAGTGTTTAGTTCACTTACTTCTGTAGCATCATCTTCATCCATTTCATTTTGTGGTGAATTAAGAATAACAGATTTATCAACCTCAGGATTTAACGCTAAATTATAGAAGTAGTCACCAATGAAATAACCAGCAACACTAATTATAAGAACTAGGATAACACTAACAATTCCAACGATTTTCAATATTTTCTTTTTCTTATTCATATTTCCCCCTCATTTCTCATGTTTAATCTTACTATTTATAGGAACCATAATCAATATAAAGGTATTTTAGGTAATAATAAACATTAGTTTTTTATAGTATTACATAATTTTATCATTATGAGAATTAATTTGTATAAATTATTGTATAAAACAAACTTTTTGTATATAATGTAAAAGTATTAAAAGAAAGGGTGAATCAAATGGCAGGAGTAGTAGTTGTTGGAAGTCAATGGGGAGATGAAGGTAAAGGTAAAATTACGGACTATCTTTCACATAAAGCAGATATTGTTGTTCGATATCAAGGAGGAAATAATGCAGGACATACGATTGAATTTAATAATCAAAAATATGCATTGCGTTTAATTCCATCAGGTATCTTTAGTGGCAATGATGTTGTATTAGGAAATGGTATGGTTATTAACCCAAAAGCATTACTAGAAGAAATTCAATATTTAAACGATGCATCAATTAAAACAGATTCAATCTTAATTAGTGATCGTGCACATGTTATCTTGCCATATCACATAGAAATAGATGAATTACAAGAATCACTACGTGGTGATAAAAACATTGGAACAACAAAAAAAGGAATTGGTCCTACGTATGTTGATAAATATGCACGTATTGGAATTCGTATGGGGGAATTCATTGATGAAGAATTATTTAAAGAAAGACTAGAAGAAGTATTTCCTTTAAAGAAAAGAGAATATCCAGAGATTACTTCTACAATAGAAGAAATCTTTAATGAATATAAAGAATATGCGAAACAATTAAAAGATAAAGTTTGTGATACTGCTTTAGTATTAGACCAAGCTTTTGAAGATAAAAAGAATATCTTATTTGAAGGTGCTCAAGGAACAATGTTAGATATTGATTATGGAACATATCCATATGTAACTAGTTCACATCCAGGAGCGAACGGTGTTTGTGAAGGGGCTGGTGTTGGTCCTGTTATGATTGATGACGCTATTGGTATTGTTAAAGCGTATACAACACGTGTTGGTAGTGGTGCTTTCCCAACCGAAATAGAAGGGGAAACAGCGAATCGTATTCGTGAAGTTGGTAGAGAATATGGGACAGTAACAAAAAGACCTCGTCGTATTGGTTGGTTTGATAGTGTGGTTGTTAATCAATCACGTAGAATGTCTGGGTTAACAGGTATTAGTTTAATGTTATTAGATGTATTAACAGGTGTTGAAACATTAAAAATATGTACAGCCTATACATTAGAAGGTAAAACAATCCATGCATTACCTTCTACCATTAAAGAATTAGATAAAGTACAACCAGTATATGAAGAAATGCCTGGTTGGAGTGAAGATATTACGAAGGTTACTTCTTTTGAAGAATTACCAGTAAATTGTCAAAACTATTTACACCGTATTGAAGAATTAATTAAATGTCCAATTGTTATGTTTAGTGTTGGACCAGATCGTGTACAAACAATTGTTATGAAAGAAGTATTTTAGTAGGGGGACATATGGAAAACGAAATTATTGTAGTATTAGACTTTGGTAGTCAATATAACCAGTTAATCGCAAGAAGAATTAGAGAGTTTGGAGTATATAGTGAATTACATCCACATGATATCTCTATTGAAGAATTACAAGCATTAGGTAACTTAAAAGGAATTGTTTTAAGTGGAGGACCAAATAGTGTATATGATAAAGAAGCATTACACTGTGATCCTAAAATCTATGATTTAGGAGTGCCAGTATTAGGTATCTGTTATGGTATGCAATATACTCATTATAATAATGGTGGTGCAGTAAAAGCCTGTGAACATAAAGAATACGGACGTGCAGAAATAACAATTGAAACAGATTCTTTATTGTTCAAAGAATTACCTAAAAAACAAACAGTTTGGATGTCTCATGGAGATCAAGTAAGTAAACTAGCACCAGGATTTATTAAAGATGCATATAGTAATACTTGTACATATGCAGCCGCTAGTAATCCAGAAAAGAATATTTATACAGTTCAATTTCATCCTGAAGTTAGACATTCTGAATATGGGAATGATTTATTAAAGAACTTTGTGTTTGAAATCTGTAAAGCATCTAAAGATTGGTCAATGACTAGCTTTATTGATATGCAAATAGAGAGAATTCAAAAACAAGTAGGTAAAGATAAAGTATTATTAGCACTATCTGGAGGCGTAGACTCTTCTGTAGTAGCAGCCTTATTACATAAAGCAATTGGTGATCAATTATACTGTATGTTCATTGATCATGGCTTACTTCGTAAAGGAGAAGCAGAAGGTGTTATGAAAATGTTTGGTGATGAAATGAGTATTAATCTTACTAAGATTGATGCTAAAGAGCGTTTCTTATCTAAACTAGCTGGTGTTAGTGATCCTGAACAAAAACGTAAAATCATTGGAAATGAATTTGTTTATACATTTGATGAAGAAGTTAAGAAATTAACGGAAGGAGAAAACATCAAATGGTTAGCCCAAGGAACGTTATATACTGATGTTATTGAATCAGGGACTAAAACTGCTCAAACAATTAAATCACATCATAACGTTGGTGGATTACCTGAAGATATGCAATTCCAACTAATTGAACCTTTAAACACTTTATTCAAAGATGAAGTTAGAGAACTAGGAACACAGTTAGGATTACCAGATTCAATGGTATGGAGACAACCATTCCCAGGTCCAGGACTTGGAATTCGTGTATTAGGAGAAATCACTGAAGAAAAACTAACGATTGTTAGAGATTCAGATTTAATATTACGTGAAGAAATAGCTAATGCAGGACTAGAAAGAGAAATCTGGCAATATTTCACTTGTCTACCAGATATTCGCTCTGTAGGGGTTATGGGAGACCAAAGAACATATGATTATACAGTCGCTATCCGCGCTGTTACATCTATTGATGGTATGACATCAGATTGGGCTAAAATCCCATATGATATACTTGATAAAATATCTGTAAGAATCGTAAATGAAGTAGCACATGTGAATAGAGTAGTATATGATATTACTTCTAAACCACCTGCAACAATTGAGTTTGAATAATTTTTTAAAGCTCGCAAACCTAGAGAAATCAAGGGTTGCGGGCTTTTTTTATGCCCTTTTGGCATTAAATCGGCATTATCAAGGGGCTATTGGATAATATCAATTT
>JBKEBJ010000200.1:0-17747 GCA_047973105.1 Coprobacillaceae bacterium
TTCAAGATACGATAGAAGAGAATATTCGTATGGGAAATACGAAAGCAACAAAAGAGGAAATTATAAAAGTGGCTAAAATGGCAAGATGCCATGACTTTATTGAAGAATTAGAACAAGGATATCAAACAAAGATAGGAGATAAAGGTGTCTTTTTATCTAAAGGGGAAGCACAACGTGTTAGTATTGCTAGGGCATTATTAAAAAATGCTTCAATTCTAATACTAGATGAAGCAACAGCGTATGCTGATGCAGAGAATGAATTATATATCCAACAAGCTATAGGAGAATTAGTTAAGGATAAAACGGTATTAATTGTTGCTCATCGTTTATGGACGATTCAAAATGCACATCAGATTGTAGTCATTGATCAAGGAAAGATTATTGAACAAGGGACACATCAAACATTATTGAATAAACAAGGAATGTATGAAAGACTTTGGGCAATTAATGCTAAAAGTGAAGAGTGGAAAATAAAGGAGGAACAATATGCGTAAGTTTTTCTATAATATTACTACTGGGAACCCTAAACAATTAGTACCCAGTGTTATTTACTCAATTATTGAAGGAATAGTTAAATTAATTCCTGCTTGTATTGCCTTCGTATCGATTCAGGAAATATTTATAGCGTTAAAAGAAGAAAGAAGTATAGATATATCTACTTTTATTGTATGTGGTATAGTTGGCATTGTTTGGTATATAGTGCAGTACTTTATTAGTAACAGAGCTTATGATTTAACATATAATGCAGCTTACGATGTATCCGCAGTCGGAAGAACAAAATTAGCGAACCATCTACGAACTTTATCTTTAGGGTATTTAGAAAGTAGAGATCCGGGAGATTTATCAACTATGATGTTATCAGACTATACGCAGGTGGAAACAGTAATATCCCATATGGTTCCTCAAACAGTAACCTCGATTGTATTACCCGTAATGGCATTTATTGGAATGTTATTCTATGATTGGCGAATGGCAGTGAGCTTGTTTATTACTATGCCAATTGTTGGTATTATTATCTTTGGTACCAAAATATTACAAGCTAAATTTTCCCATAAACATATTGCTGCAAAAGTTGATAGTGTATCAAGAATTCAAGAATACCTACAAGGAATTCAAGAGATTAAGGCATATGGATTAGGTGGAAGTAAATTTTCTAGATTACAAGATGCTTTTCAAAGACTAAAGAAGGAATCTCTAAAATTAGAAGTAGTAATTGGTCCTATTGTTCTTAGTGCCATATCATTAATGCGAATGGGATTAACAATTGTTACATTCATGGGGACATATTATATTTTAGATGGAAGTTTAAATGAAATAACTTTTCTAGCATTTTTACTAGTAGGAACACGTATTTATGATCCTTTACAAGTCGTATTAATGAATTATGCAGAAATGCGTTATTCGGTAATTAGTGCAGAAAGAATTATGGATATTCGTGATCAACCAAGTGTTAAAGGAACAGAAATTATTAATGATTATACAATTCGTTTTGATAATGTTAATTTTGCTTATAAAGACACTGAAGTTTTAAAGAATATTAACTTAGAGATTCAACCAAAATCATTAACGGCATTGGTTGGGCCTTCAGGTAGTGGGAAAACAACAATTGTAAAATTAATTTCACGTTTCTATGATGTAAACAAAGGACAAATCTGTTTTGGAAATACAAATTTAAATACAATTAAACCAGAGGATTTATATTCTCATATATCTATGGTATTTCAAGACGTTTACTTGTTTAAGGATACTATTATTAATAATTTACGTGTTGGGAATGCTTCAGCGACTCATGAAGAAATTATAGAAGCAGCTAAAAAAGCGAATTGTCATGATTTCATTATGGCTATGCCTGAAGGATACGAAACCATGATAGGTGAAGGTGGTTCTACTTTATCTGGTGGAGAAAAACAAAGGATTAGTATTGCTAGAGCTTTATTGAAAGATGCAGAAATAGTACTTTTAGATGAAGCGACTGCTTCTTTAGATTTAGAAAATGAAGCTTTGGTACAAGAAGCAATTAATGCCCTAGTAGCTGATAAAACAGTAATTATGATTGCGCATCGATTAAAGACAGTTATGCATGCAGATCAAATTGTTGTACTAGAAAACGGAAGTATTGTTCAAAATGGTCGACATGAAGAATTAATGAAACAAGAAGGAATATATAAACAATTATTTGATTTACAAAGGCAGGCTCAAAACTGGGTAATTGCATAAAAAATTAAAAGAGCTTATTCAAGGGAATAAAATTAATTTTATTCCCTTTTACGTTATTTTAAGGTAACATACGTCAAAGGTATTGAAACATCTTTTTTAGTATGATAAAACAAGGATATAGAATATCTATATTTTTAATAAAATAAAGAAAGAGGTAAGTAAGCTATGAAAGAATTTAAGGAACTTGAAAAATATAAAGTAAATAAAGAACAAAAATGTTGGTATTATAGTACAGTCATTGCTTATGTATTAATAGCTTCCTATTGGATTTATGGATTAATTATGGAACGCCAATTATCAACAAATATTTTATCCGGAATACTTGCTCTTATGTCATTACCAGTTTTGTTTGATATTGGATTGAAAAAGTAAAATCTCCTTTTTTTTTGAATATAAAAAAGGAGGTTTTATATATCCTACATATTCTTGCAATAAAAATCGGATGTCATGACAATATATATGTTACAGTTATGATAAGGAGGATACATAATGGATAGTATTAAACAGATGAAAGAAGCATTAGATTATATTGAAAGTCATCTTACAGAAGAAATAGAATATCCAAAGATAGCACAAATAGCCCTTTGTTCACAATATCATTTTCAAAGAATGTTTACTTTTCTAGTCGGGATTCCATTATCTGAGTATATTCGTCGACGTCGTTTAACATTAGCGGCTGATGACTTACAAAATACAGATGATAAAATTATAGATATTGCCCTAAAATACGGTTATCGTTCTGCTGATTCTTTTTCCAGAGCCTTTCAAGCAATTCATAATATTCAACCTTCTAAAGTTAGAGAAAAGGGAGTATCATTAAAAGCATATCCACGTATCTCTTTTACTTTATCATTGAAAGGAGTAACAGAAATGAAGTATCGCTTAGAAACAAAAGAAGCTTTTACTGTAGTAGGTATAAAGGATAGATTTTCTCATGCGGGTAACTTAGGTGCAGATGTTGGTAAGATGTGGGCAACATTACCAGAAGAAACCTATAAACAAATCTATGCATTAATTAATACAGAACCTCATGGAATAATAGGAGCCTATGGACAGATGTATAAAGATGATACAACCGATTATTATATTGGTGCAATTACAACTAGTGAATGTCCAGAGAATCTTACTAAATTAGAAGTATCAAAACAATTATGGGTGATTTTTGAGATTGAAGGCGCTTTGCCTGATGCAATGAAAGAAGTATGGGGAAGAGTATTCTCCGAGTGGCTACCAACGATGGGATATGAACATGCTGAAGCTCCAGAGATAGAATGGTATTCCAATGGGGACATGAGTAGTGAAACATATAAAAGTGAGATATGGATACCCATAATTAAAAAGATATAATAAAAACAGCTACGAATTTCGTAGCTGTTTGTTTTTAGAATGGTGACCCGCAGGCGACTCGAACGCCTGACCCTCTGATTAAAAGTCAGATGCTCTACCAACTGAGCTAGCGGGTCCTCTATAAATACTGCTTACTCAGTATATCATTTTATAAAAATGGTGTAAAGAATTATTTATACATATTTGAAAAATAATTTGTTATTAGTAAAAATATCAAGAAAAAGATAATAAAAATGAATATTATAACTTTCATATGAAACTAAAATATATTATTATCGTAATTTTTTGTTGACTATTTTTATAGATATGATACTATAATTATGTAATGAAATATAATTATATTTCGAACAAAATATAAATGTATTATATAAGGAGGATATCATGACAGATTATTTTGGACACTTAACGCCAAGAATGAATAGTTTTAGAGAAGAACTGTTGGAAAAGAAACCCTATATATGTGCAGAGCGTGCCTTGCTAGCTACTGAAGCATATAAAGAACACCAAAACCAACCGAGTGTAATGAAACGAGCATTGATGTTAAAGAATATTTTAGAAAAAATGTCAATTTATATTGAAGAGGAAACAATGATTGTAGGGAATCAAGCGGCATCAAATAAAGATGCACCTATTTTTCCAGAGTATACATTGGAATTTGTTATTAATGAATTAGATTTGTTTGAGAAACGTGATGGAGATGTTTTCTATATTACAGATAAGACGAAAGAAGACTTACGTTCTATCGCCTCTTTTTGGGATAATAATAATTTAAGAGCTAAAGGTGGAGCATTATTACCTGATGAAGTAGATGTCTTTATGGAAACAGGATTCTTTGGAATGGAAGGAAAGTTAAATTCTGGAGATGCGCATTTAGCAGTTGATTATCAACAAATGTTAGAAGTAGGATTAAGAGGATATAAGGAAAGAACGCTTAAAGAAAAGGCGAATCTAGACTTAACAAAACCAGAAAGTATTGATAAATATCATTTTTATAATTCTGTTCTTATTGTTATTGATGCGGTTAAAATCTATGCAGATCGATTTTCAGCATTAGCGAAGGAACAAGCCAAGACGGCCAATCCAACTCGTCAAGCAGAGTTATTAGAAATTAGTCGAGTTTGTGCAAAGGTGCCTTATGAACCAGCAGAAACATTTCTTGAAGCAATACAAGCAACTTGGTTTATTCAGTTAATTCTACAAATTGAATCAAATGGACATTCATTATCATATGGGCGTTTTGATCAATATATGTATCCATATCTAAAAGCTGATTTAGAAAATGGAAATATAACAGAAGATGAGGTAGTAGAGCTATTAACTAACTTATGGATTAAAACACTAACAATTAATAAAGTACGTAGCCAATCACATACGTATAGTAGTGCAGGTAGTCCACTATATCAAAATGTTACTATTGGTGGACAAACAAAAGATAAAAAAGATGCAGTTAACGATTTATCATATTTAGTATTACGCAGTGTTGCACAAACAAAATTACCACAACCAAACTTATCTGTACGTTATCATGCTGGTTTAGATAATAACTTTATGAATGAATGTATTGAAGTTATGAAATTAGGGTTTGGAATGCCTGCTTTTAATAATGATGAAGTTATTATTCCTTCCTTTATTGATTTAGGAGTTAAAGAAGAAGATGCATATGATTATAGTGCAATTGGTTGTGTTGAAACAGCGGTTCCAGGTAAATGGGGTTATCGCTGTACAGGAATGAGTTATATGAACTTCCCAAAAATATTATTAATTGCGATGAATGATGGAATCGATCCTAGTTCTGGGAAACGATTTGTTAAAGGATACGGACACTTCAAAGATATGCAATCATTTGAAGAACTACAAGAAGTCTGGGATAAAGTAGTTAGAGAATTAACACGTATGAGTGTTATTGTTGAAAACGCTATTGATATTAGTTTAGAAAGAGATGTGCCTGATATTTTATGTTCTGCGTTAACAGAAGACTGTATCGGACGTGGTAAAACATTAAAAGAAGGTGGCGCTATCTATGACTTTATTTCAGGATTACAAGTAGGAATAGCGAATCTTGCAGATTCACTAGCAGCAATAAAGAAATTGGTATTTGAAGAAAAGAAAATATCAACAAATGAGTTATGGGATGCACTTGTAAATGACTTTTCTACTGAACGAGGAAGTCAAATTCAAGATATGTTGATTAATGATGCTCCAAAATATGGAAACGATGATGATTATGTAGATTCATTAATTCGTGAAGCATATGATGTATATATTGACGAAGTAGTTAAATATCCTAATACTAGATATGGACGTGGACCAATTGGTGGTGTTAGATATGGTGGGACATCATCTATTTCAGCTAATGTAGGACAAGGAAAAGGAACTTTAGCTACACCAGATGGTCGAAAAGCTGGAGAACCATTAGCGGAAGGGTGTTCACCATCTCACGCTATGGATGTTAATGGACCAACAGCAGTATTTAAAACAGTTTCTAAATTACCAACTGAAAAAATTACAGGCGGGGTTCTATTGAATCAAAAAGTAACTCCTGCATTACTAGCTAAAGAAGAAAATAAACAAAAGTTAATTATGTTGTTAAGAGCATTCTTTAATCGTTTAAAAGGATACCATGTACAATACAATGTTGTCTCTCGCGATACATTAATAGATGCACAAAACAATCCAAAGAAACATCGTGATTTGATTGTTCGAGTTGCAGGATACTCTGCTTTCTTCAATGTGTTATCTAAACAAACACAAGATGATATTATTGGTAGAACAGAACAAACATTATAGGCAAATAAAAACTCTTACCTATTGAAGCTATTTCAATAAGTAAGAGTTTTATAATGTGATTTCAAATACCTTGCCACTACGTACGTGGATGTTATTATCACTAATAGATTGGTACTGAGCAATTTCCACACCTAAACGGCTATATAAAGAAAATACTTTAGAATGGGAAGATTTAACATATAATGTTTTAAATCCTTTATTTTTATAATAAGGAATAATAATATTTCTTAACCAATATTCACCATTTCCACGTCCTTCTTGAGATATATGGAAATAATTTAATACAATACTATTTTGTTTCATGTGTATGGAATTAGGTAAAGACATATTTGTAGTATTATTACTGCCGTAGCTAATCATCATAATACCAACATAGCTGTCATCCTTTAGTAAATAATGATAATCAGTAGTTATATCTTTGTTTTGTTGTAGTGTATTAACTAATTGGGAGAAGTGATACGCTTCATTATAATCATCCCATTCTTCCTTTGCCTTTATAATACAATTATTAAAAACAGGAATCATAAATTGTGATTTAAAAGAGTTTGATATATTAAAATAGAAATTACTTTTTTGATGTAAAGTTTTCATAATAATCCTCCGTCAATAATAGAATCGTAACATTGAAAGGATAGGAAGTCAACGATAGGATGAGTTGGAAAATTATCCACCTTCATATGTCTAACATTTAAATAGCACAAGCGTTTTACCTTCTTTTACATAGTATAAGATGAAGGAGGTGAAATGAAATTAAAGCAAGTGATTTTGTAAATCAGTGTATAGCACTAACAAAAGTTTCAAATCTATATCAATGGGGAGCATTCTTAAATAAGAAAAGTGGAAATGCATTGCTAAGTGATTGTAGTGGTATGATCAAAGGAATCCTTTGGGGATATCCAAATGTTAAATACCTAAGTAATAACGTACCTGACCATAACGCAGATACTATTATTAGTAAATGTAATAATGTATCAACAGATTTTTCAAATATTCAAGTAGGTGAAGTTGTTTGGATCCAAGGACATATTGGGGTATATGTTGGAAATGGTAATGTTGTTGAGAGTACAATTGCCTGGGAGAATGGTATTCAATTAACCAATCTAAGGAATATTAATGGTACAGGAGCCAAATATGGGCGTAGTTGGACAAAACATGGTAAGTTACCATATGTAGACTACACAAATACTACAGCACCAAGTACACCAGCTCCTAGTCCAAGTGGAAGTGATATCGAACGGGAAGCAGCACAATATGGTATGAAAGTAGCGACAAAAGATACTATAGTAAATGGTTTTTGGATTTCTAAGTATGCAACTATTTATGGTGGGGCATCTTATGGAGTTAAAATACCTAGTAAGATATTAGAAGCAACAACGAAGTATACTTGTCAACAAGTAAAACTAGATCGTGGTGAGTATTGGGTGTTGGCGAAAGAAATAACATCATGGGTAAAAGTATCAGAATGTTTAGTTAAGTAAAATATGCGGATTAAATAAGTATAATAGTAAGGAAATAAAATAATGCACAAAGCATTTAACTATATAATAAAAGAGGTAGAATATCATATTCTATCTCTTTATCTTACCATTTGTCATTATGTACTCTTTCAGGTGAATAAGTATCAATAGGTTTAGGATAGTTTTCAGGATGGCCAACCGCAATAATATTTAAGGGAATTACATTACTCGGAAGATTTAATAGTTTTGTAACTCCAATAACTCGTTCCTCCACTGGATAAGCAGCTAACCAAACAGCTCCTAAATTTAAATGTGTAGCTTCTATCAATAGATTTTGTGTAGCAGCAGAACAGTCTTGAATCCAAAAATCATAATCAAACTTTTGTAAATCTATATTTCCACAGATTACGATCGCACACTTTGTTTGTTTTAACATAGTAGCGTAAGGATGGAAATCAATTATTTTGACCATTGTTTCTGGATTTTTAATAATAATGAATTCCCATGGTTGTTCATTACCAGCCGAGGGAGCACGCATAGCGGCTTGTAACATTTTAGTGATGTCTTCTTCACTAACGTCTTTATCTAAAAATTTTCTAACACTTCTTCTTTTAAATATTTCTTCCATATTAATCTCTCCAATCAATGTATATTATATCCTAAAATAAGTCATATCATAAGTGCTACATGAAATTTTTTTTAGATATTAGTAAATGAATGTAACAACTAATAAAACTAACAATGAAAATAATAAAGAATGAAATTAACATTGCTTCTATTTTCATACTATAAAGATATGTTACTTCTATTCTAGATACATACATAATTCCATACATTAATATAGTCAAAATAAAACTAACAATACTACTAAAAAGGAGAGTATTCATAGTTGGAAATTCATTTTTTAACTTAGGTAATCTAAATGTAAAAAGTATTTGAAAAATTAAAATAGCTATAACATAAGCAATAACAGAAGTGTCTAATAACATATATGAATTGGAACCAATAATTTGATAGGCTTCTTTTGGGATATCAAAGAGTAATCCACCACCAGTAATAAAAAACATAAAATAAATTCCAATATTGCCACAAAATAATAAGGCAGTTATTATATTCGTATTTACTAAAAATAAACCTAAAGCAAAAAGTATAGTAAGGAAAAGAACAATTTTTATAACCGATAAACAATATAATATAATACTATCATATCTTGTGAATCGCATAGTTTCATCACGCCAAACAAATAGAAAACTAATAATAATGGAAAGTGGAATACCGTGAAATAGGATACTCATAGAATCTACAGATAAACTTCCAAAATCACTAAATAAAGAAAGTATATATAATAATATGACAGTACATATATTGGCTTTTAATAAATGACCAAAAATATCAGGCGTAGAAATGTTTCTTCGTTGTAACCTATGACGTAATATAAGACTGGAAACAATAGGTTGTAATACAAATAACATAACTGGTAAATATAAACGTAAATCATCCAGTTTACTTAAATAAGCCATCCATCCCCCAGTATCTTCAAAAGCGACTGTTAATGTTGGGAAATAGCCTAAAATCATAGTTGGAATTATGCCCCAGTCAATACTTCCAATTTGATCAATAGCAGTAATATCCATAGCAGATGTGTTAAAATTGATATTGGAAATGATAGTAGATAAAGGTATGGAAATAAGAATGTAGATAATCATAAAAAAGACAATATATATCCAAGAGTATAGTTTTGTAAATGATTTTATAAAAGAAATCCAATATTCTTTAGTTAATAATGGGTTTCTATATCCTGTCATATTATTTTTCATAAAAAAGCTCCTTTACTATATAAGTTTAGTAATATATTAGTCTATTATAACAAATAAAATTACAATTTACGTAAAATAAAGAAAAAAATGTGTTTAAAAATCTGACAATTACAATTTATATTGATTAGAAGGGTAAAATTTTGAATACTTATTTACCATTATAAGAGAATGACAAACATAAT
Organism: Coprobacillaceae bacterium; assembly: GCA_047973105.1. Classification (GTDB taxonomy): domain Bacteria; phylum Bacillota_I; class Bacilli_A; order Erysipelotrichales; family Coprobacillaceae; genus CAKVJS01. The sequence goes on from JBKEBJ010000200.1 coordinate 9,808, forward strand.
TCTTATTTTTTTAACTTATAAATGGTATAAATATTCCAAAATATTATATTAGATTGAAAGAAAAGTTTCCGTATGCTACATTAAGTTTATAACCCGGGTAATAAAATATTTAATGGGAGGAAATTATGAAAAAAGTTTTAGATCAATCTTTTGAGAAGTTAATGCCGATATTCAGTAAGTTTAGTTCTCAAAGACATATAGGAGCTATTCGTGATGGCTTTATGACATTAATGCCATTAATTATCGTTTCATCAATCTTTATATTGTTGAATAACGTACTTTTTGATTCTACGAACGGTTTTTTGAAATCGTTTGGTAACTTTGATCATTTAAAGGAAATAGGTGTATTAATTTATAATGCTTCATTAGGGATAATGGCAATTTTATTTGCTTTTGCTTTATCTTACAATTTAGCTAAATCATATAAAGAAGATGGATTAATGGCAGGAGTATTAGGCGTTTCTTTACTAGTAGTTATGTTACCATCAGTGATTAGTGTTATTCCAAGTGGAATGGATAGTGCAGTAGAGGTTGGTGGTGTAATATCACAATCTCATGTATCTTCAACAGGATTATTTATCGCTATTATTACTGGTATTATTGGAACAGAAGCGTTTATTCGTTTATCACGTATTGAAGCTTTACGAATCAAATTACCAGATACTGTTCCACCAATGGTAGCTAAATCTTTTAATACGCTATTACCAACAATTATAGTTATAACAGTTGCGGCGGTATTCTCTTTTGGAATGACAAGTATATTTGATGTTAATATTCCAGATTTAGTTGCAGAATTTATTCAAGCACCACTACAAGGATTAGTTCAAAGTGTGCCGGGATTATTACTAATTACTTTCTTATCTAATCTATTATGGGTATTTGGGATACATGGTTCAAGTATTTTATCACCACTAACGGCCCCTATTCTAACAGCTGCATTGCAAGCAAATATGGCAGCAAATACGAATGGAACAGCTGTACCTAATATTATTACTGAACCATTTATTAATTCTTTTAGTTTATTAGGAGGAGGGTGTTGTACAATAGCATTATTAATGGCGATATTCTTTGTTTCCAAAAGACAGGATCATCGAGCTATTGCTAAGATTTCAATACTACCAGGATTATTTAATATTAATGAACCAGTAATGTTTGGTTTACCAGTAGTATTGAATCCAATTTTAATGATTCCAGCACTACTAGTACCAACAATTAATTTAATCATTGCCTATTTTGCAACAAGTCTAGGTATGATTGCAAGAACTGTTGTTTCTGCACCATGGACAACACCGCCAGTATTACAAGCATATCTATCTACAGGTGGAGATATAAAGGCTGGTATCTTAGCGGCGTTATTATTAATATTAGATATTTGCATCTTTATTCCTTTTGTTTTAATGTCTAATAAGCAGTATTCTAAAAATATAGAGTCATAAATAAAGAAAGGTGATTGCTTTGAATAATGAAATTATAGTAAAAATAAAAAGTCTCTTTCCTAACTTAACTAAGTCAGAAAAAAGAATTGCTATGTTTGTGGATGACCACTTCTCTCAAATATCATATATGAGTATTAATGATTTAGCTTCCCAATGTGAAATCGGAGAGTCTACTATCATGCGCTTTTGTAAACGTCTAGGATACTCAGGATTCTATGAATTCAAACAAAAAGTCGTAATAGAATTACAACATAATGAAGAAAAAAATAGAAATGACGATAATAAAACAATATCTGATATTGAAATGATGTTCAAAGAAACATTACAATTATCTAATGAAATTCAGATTCAAAAAGCAGCGCAAATGATTATTGAGAGTCAAAATATCTATTTATTTGGAGTGGGGTTTTCAGGTTTATCTGCGCAAGCAAGTCAAATACGTTTAACATCATTAGGATATAAAGCAGTAGCTACAAGTGAAGCGTATTCTCAAATCGTACTAGCGAATGTTATACGTGAAGGTGATTTAGCGATTGGGATTAGCATCTCTGGTGAAAATACAACAACAATGGAGTGTTTAAACTTAGCTAGGATGAATGGAGCCAAAATCATTTCTATTACAAATCATGAAAAATCATCAATCACCTTATTGAGTAATGTTGTTTTACTAACAGCTGGACAAGAATTAGGAAAAGAAGGAAGTACTTTAATTACAGAAATGTCTCAGTTTATTGTTTTAGAACAATTGTTCGCAAAACTTCATGAAATGGATTTAGATAGAATTAAAAGTATGAATGATAAAATCTATTATTTTATCAATGGAGAAAATAATGATTAAAGAAAAATTTAATAAAGAAATAGATTCCCTTATCGAAAAAATGACACTTAAAGAAAAAGTAGGTCAATTAAATCAAAAACTATATGGTTGGAAATGTTTAAAAAAAACAAGCAATGGTTATGAATTAACAGATTATTTTAAAAATCATATTCAAGAGTATGGGGGAGTTGGAGCAATATATGGCCTTTTACGAGCTGATATGTGGTCTGGTATGAATGAAGTAATAGGTGTAAAAAAAGAAGATAGTGCAAAGATAATTGATATGATTCAAGATTATATTAAAGAACATACTAAATTAAAGATACCAGCTTTGATTAGTGAGGAATGCATTCATGGACATGTGGGGTTACATACCCCTATGACCCCGGCAAATATAAGTATGGGTGCCACCTGGAATCCATATTTATTAGAAAAATTATGTTCTAATGTTGCGAATGATTTATCTAGTAAAAAAGGGAATTTAGCTTTGTATTCATCTTTAGATATTTTACGTGAACCACGTTGGGGTAGAACAGAAGAATGTTTTAGTGAAGATCCATATTTAACTAGTGTTTTCACTAAAAGTGCTGTTCAAGGTTTTCAAAAAGAAAACTTTAAGGATGGTGTAGGTATAGTATTAAAACATTTGTGTGCTCAGGGAGCTTGTGTAGGAGGGCATAATTCTGGTGCTGCAAATATCGGTAATCGTGAGTTACGTGAAATATTTTTACCTCCTGTAAAAGCAGGAGTAGAAAGTGGTGCTATTTCTTTTATGGCTGCTTATAATGAAATCGATGGTATTCCCTGTCACACAAATCATCATTTATTAACAGAGATTTTAAGAGACGAATACCAATTTGATGGTATTGTAATGGCAGATGGTTGCGCATTAGATAGGTTAATATCTATGACTAATGACAAAGCTAAAGCAGCAGCATTGGCCTTACAAGCAGGTGTGGATTTAAGTTTATGGGATGATATATATTGTCATCTAGATGAAGCCGTTAAAAAAGAATATATTTCCGAGGAAATACTAAATCAATCAGTGAGAAGAATATTAAAGGTTAAACAAAAGTTAGGGTTACTAAATAACTCAATTACGCATAGTAAGTCTCTCAATTACAATGATATTAACTTACAAGCTGCAAGAGAGTGTCAGGTATTATTAAAAAATGATACAGTTCTTCCGCTTCAAAAGAAGGGCTTAAAGATTGTGGTTATTGGTCCTAATGCACATGCAAGAATGCATCAATTAGGAGATTATACATCTTTTCAAAAAGATGAAGAGGTTATTACACTTTTAGAAGGTATACAAAAGATAGCACCAGACAATGTAGTTAGTTATGCATTAGGCTGTCAGATTCGTGGTAATGATAAACAATATCTAGAAGAAGCAGTTAAATTAGCCAAAAACAGTGATGTTGTAATTCTTGCTTTAGGGGGCTCAAGCGCCCGTGATTTTAAAATGGAATTTGAGGCTAATGGCGCTGTAAAAACAAGTTATAATAAATCACAAATGAATTGTGGTGAAAATGTTGATATGGCTAACTTACAGTTAGATGGTATACAAGAATTATTAATACAAGAAATTAGTAAAGTTAATCAAAATATTATTACAGTATTAATTCAAGGAAGGCCACACGTAATCAATAATGCTATAGAAGCATCAAAAGCTGTTTTATGTAGTTGGTACCCTGGTAATCAAGGTGGACAAGCAACTGCTGAAATACTTTTTGGAGATTATAACCCTAATGGAAAATTGGCAGTATCATTACCACGTTCTTCAGCACAATTACCATGTTTTTATAATGGTAAAACTGAAGGAGTAAAGGAAGACTATGTAGATATGCTTGGTAAACCATTATATCCATTTGGGTATGGTTTGAGTTATACACAATATGAATATAAAGATATTCAAATCTCTAAATCAGAAATACCAGTTTCTAAATTACAAGAAAAAGGTATAGACATAACATTAATTGTTAAAAACACTGGTGGATATGATGGCTATGAAGTGGTACAAGTATATATTATTGATCAAGAATCAAGAATTGTTAGAAGAGATAAAGAGCTTAAAGGTTTTACTAAAGTATTTGTGAAAGCACATAGTCAAACAACAGTATCTATTCATTTACCTGGTGATTCTTTCGCTATTTGGGATTATCAGATGAAACATGTTATTGAAAAAGGAACAGTAAAGGTTTTAATTGGACCTAACAGTGAAGAGTATCAAATAAAAACCCTTAAAATTATATAAATATATATAAAGTTGTACTTCATAAAATAGAAGCACAACTTTATTTTCATGTTATTTGATTTACTAGCTCTATGGAAAGCTTTCTTTTTGTTAGATTTTTAAGCTGAATATATGTTCGATCATCAGAACTTTGAATATATAGGTATTTATTATTTGGACCATAATCTTCATATCTAATAAATGTGTAATTAAATGTAAGCTTTTCTTTCTTAAGTAACGTATCAAAACGCTTAATAATAGTTTTACTATTTTTACCGTTAAGAATATTGGACATATGAAAAACCATATATATCCCAATTATCATCGCAATCACTCCAAAGATTACTCCTATTAAGCCATGATAAAAAGAAATATCATCATTGTGCATGAAGGATATAGCAGCTGTTTGGGTTAAAACTAAAGAGATTAAAGAAGAAGAAAGATTTGTCATTTTAATAGCGTTTATAGATGGTTCATTCTCTTTTGAAGTAGTTAATGTTCCATACATGGCTAAACCAATTTCTACAAATGATACTAAGGCAATAGTGATACTAGTCATATTACTATAATCTACAGGTTCTTTCATTATAAATAAACGAGCACTGTATAGAATATAAATGAATGCAGAAATAGAAAGAATAAAGCCAACCTTTATATAACTACGATATGCAGCATGGCCATAGCCATGGTGAGTATCATAAAGATAAGAGTTCTTGAATCCCTTAATCGCAACTATTTTAGCTAATGCAATACCTAGATTATAAAAAGCATTAATGCATAGAAAGAAAGATATATTATAAATGCCTAATGATAATTTCCCAATCGCAAGTATAAAATTATAAAGAATAGAGGCATGGGTATTAAATGTAATTCTATTTTCTCTACCTTCAGGGGTTAATAATTTTGTCCATTCCATTGTATCAGATCCTTTTATTTACAAAATACATCATAGTATATGTCATAAGTATGATAAATATTTGTATAAAGATGATATTCCTTTTGGAATTATGAAATGCATGTTAATATTATTGTAGGTGGTGGTATGAGTGTTTAATAAACAAATTAAGTTTTTTATAATGACAGTAGAGGAAGGCTCTTTTTCTGCTGCAGGTAGAAAACTGTTGCTTTCTCAATCCGCAATTAGTCAACAAATATCATTATTAGAGGAAGAATTAGGAGTATCATTGTTTAATCGTCAAGGGTATCGTCCAATATTAACAAAAGCAGGAGAAGCTTATTACCAAGGATGTAAAGAAATTATAAATAATTATCAAGCATTAGAAGAAAAGATACAGATGTTAACTAGTAATCATGAAATATTGAAAATTGGAATTACTGGTCCATTGGAAAGTACCCATGTACCATATATTGTAAAAACATTTAAAGAAAAATTTAAGGATATAGAAGTTAATTTTATCAAAAGTACATTCCATAATTGTATAGATTTATTACAAAAACAAGAAATTGATATCGCATTTGGGATAGAAAATGATTTTAAAAATAAAAAGAACTTGCAGTATCATCTACTATTAAAACATCAAGTATGTATTATTTGTTCCTACGCGCATCGTTTCGCTAATAAAAAAGTAGTCGATATTAAAGAAACAATAAAAGAGCCTATCATTAGTTTTTCTAAAACATTTGGTAAAGGATTTTATAATGACTTTATGAACTCTTTTAAAAAGGATGGGATAACCCCTAAAATAGTCAAAGAAGTAGATTCCTTAGATGAAATGATTCTTTCAGTAAAACTAGATGAAGGGATCGCTTTTACTTCTAAAGAAGTAGTTAGAGAAGAGGATGTAGCGATTATAGACATTAATAATTCACATCATCAAGCTTATTATGCCGTAGGTTATCATATAGAAAATAAGAAATCCTATGTACTACCATTCATTGATATTACAATAAAATACTTTAATAAAACTCTATAAGATATCCTTATAGAGTTTATAAGTATATAATGACTATTTTTATTTCCTTGTGAAATTTATAATTAAGTTATATAGAGAAGGAGTGAAAGTATGACAAAAATAATTGTAACAGGAGTAGATGGTAATTTTGGAGGGTATGTAGCCAAGAATATAACAAAATTAGTAGATAAAAAAGATTTGATTTTTACTTGTCCTTTTGAAAAAGGATTGCGTAGTTTTAAGGAAGAAGGATATGATTGTCGTATTGCGAATTTTAATCATCCTGATGAACAACTAGTAGAAGCTTTTACTGGTGGAGATGTAATACTAATTATTTCAGCACCATTCGTTGGTGAAAAGCGACAAGCTGCGCATAAAAATGCGATTGATGCTGCGATTAAAGCAGGAGTAAAGAAAGTCGTATATACTTCATTAGTAAATGCTAGAGATGAAGAAAATCCAAGTATTGAAAAAATCGACCATGCTTGGACAGAAGAATATGTAGAAGGGTTAGGAATAGATTATATATTCTTACGTAACTCACAATATGCAGAAGCAATGATTACAAGTTATCTAACATCAAATGGGACAATGCTAAGCTGCCAAGGAGATGGAAAGATGTCTTATATATCTCGTTTAGATTGTGCAATGGCAGCCATGTATGCTTTAACTAAAGATGACATGCATAAACAAGTATTAAATATTAATGGACCAGAATCCTTAACACTATCTGACTTTGTTTCCATTGGAAATAAAGAAACAGGAATGGATGTATCAATTGCAGAAGTATCAGAAGAAGAAGTATATGCTGGATTTGATGCTATTGGAGTACCTAGAACTACAGACGGAACGTTCGCTGATGGTTCACCAGCTCCATATTCAAGTGATGGTATGGTAACCTTTGCTAGAGCGATTCGTTTAGATAAGATGAGTAATCACACAGATGATTTTCAAAAATTAACAGGTCAAAAAGCAAGAACAGTAAGTTATATGTTCGCTCATAATGAGGAATATGGAGTAGGGAATCGTAATTCTACAGATGATTAGAACTAGAAATATCTAGTTCTTTTTTTGTGAATTTAAAAGTAAATATAGAGATAGATATGTATATTATAATGTGAGTACTATTCACAAATATCGACGGATATTAGTTACAGACGTGTAATCAATAAGGAAACTAGTTTTCTACCATAGTTTTATAAGGAGGATGACATGTTTCAAACAACCGTAATAGGACGTTTGATGCTTACATAGTTGTATTAGAGGAGATACGTGCTATGCAATATTTAATAGTGTTGGTAATACTGTTATATATGATTGATAGGCAAGATAAAGACTAGTATCTCAATAATGTAGATATAAAAACGTCAGACTCCAAACAAAAAATGGCAGGTAGCTCTGCCATTTTTCGTTGCTGAAGCAATATGCTTCAATAATTCGATATTTAACGTCACAAATAGTATATCAAAATTCTATATTAATATCAATAATAAAAAGTAAATTTATTTACTTTTAAAGTACAAAAATTTTAAATGATA
>JBKEBJ010000215.1:0-1804 GCA_047973105.1 Coprobacillaceae bacterium
GGGCATGGTAAGAGCACATAGAGATATGTGTATTTTTTAATATATAAGACAATATCAATAAAAAAAGACTATCGAATCAAACCCATGTTATTTAAAACATAGGTTTGTCGACAGTCTGAGAACACTTACTAGTGTTCTTTCTCATTTTATATTATTTTTCGTAATCATCAGAAAGATCTGCACCATTAGTAGCAATTACTTTCTTATACCAATAGAAAGAATCTTTACGATAACGATCTAATGTTTTTAAATCAAACTCATCTCTATCTACATAAATGAAGCCATAACGTTTTACCATACCTTCATGCGTAGAAATTAAATCAATGGCAGACCAAGGACAATATCCCATCATCTCACAACCATCACTAATAGCTAATTGAATTTGTTCTAAATGTTTTCTTAAATATTCAATTCTGTATGGGTCATGAATAGAACCATCAGCTTCTAATTTATCATAAGCTCCTAATCCATTTTCGGTAACAATCATAGGTAAACGATATCTTGAATACATTTCGCGAATAGTTGCTCTAAATCCCATTGGGTCAATTTCCCAACCAAAATCTGTAGTTGGTAAATGTGGGTTTTTAAATCCACGGAAGAATCCAGCTTCACCACGAGCTGTTTGTTGATCAGCATCACCACTGATATTTTCAGTGCCATCACTTGCTTCACAAGTAGCAGTATTATAGTAGTTAAATCCAATAAAATCAGGATGACCACTCGCTAAAGCTTCTTCATCACCTGGCGCAAAAGTAGGAGTTGCATCATGTTCTTCTAAGTAAGCCCATACTAAATTATTATACTTTCCATATACAGCCATATCTAAATATAACCAGTTACGAATTGCATTATAGTTTTGTGCCGCTAAGTTATCTTCTGGTTTACAAGATGCAGCATATACTAATGAGATATTTGGTGCTGGTCCGATTTTAGAACCAGGAATCATTTCATGACATAAAGCCATAGCTTTTGCTTGTGCCACTAACATATGATGGTTTTGTTGGTAGATTTCTTTTGTTACATTTGTACAACCTTCTGGTAAATGCAATGTACCAATAACAGGACCAACTAAAGTTAACATATTTTGTTCATTAATTGTTAACCAATACTTAACTCGATCCCCAAAATTTTCATACATAACTTTTGCGAAATTTAAGAACCAATCTACAGAATCTGGATTTCCCCAACTTCCTCTTTCATCTAATGCTGCAGGCATATCAAAGTGGAACATTGTAACTAAGGGAATCATATCGTATTTCAAACATTCATCAATTAGGTTGTTATAGAATTCAATTCCTTTTGGATTAACTTCACCAGTTCCTTTTGGTAAAATACGTGTCCAAGCAATTGAGAAACGATATGTTTTGAATCCCATTTCTGCCATTAAAGCAATATCTTCTTTATAACGATGATAGTTATCAGCACATACATCCAATTCTGAAGTACCTTCAGGTACTTTTTTAACATCTTGACATGATGGTCCTTTACCATCAATTAAGTTAGCACCTTCTACTTGATATGCAGATGTTGATGCTCCCCAAAGAAAATCTTTAGGAAAGGCTTTTAATTTTTTGTGTAACATGTAAACACTCCTTTTCTATTTTTATATGATACATTATACAATAGAAATAATAATCACCTCCATTTTTCCACAATATGAAAAGGCACTACATCTGTAATGCCTCCCATGTATCCATTAATACTAATAATTCTTCTTCTAATGTATTTAGTTGTTCTGTAATTTCATTATATTTTTGATAATCATTAACAACCTCATCACTTTGTAGTTCTTTATTGAGTTCAC
>JBKEBJ010000217.1:0-5945 GCA_047973105.1 Coprobacillaceae bacterium
TAACTTTAGATCTACAATGATGAATATAGAACAAGAATTATTGAAATTGGGAATTAGTGCTTCACAAATTTCAGGTGGAGTTGGAAAAGAAGAAAGAGAGTTAATAATTGACGCATTTAAAGCTAATGGAGTTAAAGTTCTGATATCTAATCCACAAACTCTAGCTGAGTCAGTATCATTGCATGATATATGTCACGATGCAGTGTATTGTGAATTGAACCTAAACTTAGCGCAATTTGTACAATCAAAAGACAGAATTCACCGTTTAGGATTAAACGATAACCAATACACACAGTACCATTTTGTATTTGCAGAATACGACGGGAAAAGCTTAGATAAAAATACATTAGCATTACTTGAAGAAAAAGAAGCAACTATGAATGAGTTTTTAGAAAAAGGTGACTTCAACATTGAGTACTATGAAACAACAGAAGAGGAAATTAAACAATTATTAGGAGGTGATTTAGTTGATTAAACGTATAAAAACGGGGGTTTTTAATAGAAGAATATCTATAAAAATTCCTGACAAAAAAGGAGTTAACCTTACTAGAGATGTGATGGCGGAAAGTAATCAATTTGAAAGTAGTATATCAGAGTTTAATTTGAAGATAAACAAAGAACAAGTTGTTACTGAAAAGAATATTAAAGTAGATAATTTTATTTCAAAACTTGATAAACTAGCTGATAAAGCCCAGGAAAACGAATGTGAACAAGAGACTTCAGTCAGTAATATTAGTGTTGATACTCTAAAAAATGGTGATTCCTTAAAAGCAGTTGAGATTGAGTCAAGTTTATTGCAAAAATATCAAAAATTTGGATATTCTGAATTTGAAGCACAACTAATAATAGATTTACAAAAAATGAATAAAGATATTATTTTAATTGAAGATTTAATTAATAATGAAGTAGAAGTGGAATTTGTTATTGCCCAGTTGTTTAATGAGACAGTTTTAGAGGCGCTGTATGATAACCAAATACAGTACCAAACAGCTGCACTAATACATTGTAACCTTGTGGAGGAAGAAAAAATAAATAATACAGTACTTGTACTAAGCAATATAAAAAACAATATAAAGCAGTATGCATCAAAAGATTTGAAAGCTATGGACCTTTATTACGAAAAGCATATAATTCAGTTTAATGAATCAAACTCTAAAGAAGAAAGTGTTGAATATAGTACAATAAATCATCAACTTAAAATATTAAGTAACTCCTTAGACCAACCAATTGCTGAATCCAATTCACTTTTAAAAAGTCAATCATCTTCAAAAGAAAATATAAATAAAGTTGTTAAGAACATCTTGGATCAGGTAGATGTTGAACCACAATTATATGTAGAACCAACTAACAAATACCTTAACAAATTATCACTGCTAGTATTAAAAGAATCTAAGACGATTATTGAGAAAGCTGCAAGTAATGTGGTTGAGCTAAAATATTCATCGGAACTTGAGGTTCTAGAAACAGAGAATATGATAGAACTACTTGACAAAATTAAGAATGAAATTGACAAATATGGACTTGATGATTTCACTGTTGAGTATATACAGCAAAAGTATATACAAGCAGGGCTTACCTCAATAGACGCCGAGCTTTTAATAGATTTACAAGAAAAAAATTTCGATAAATTAGATTTAAAAACTGTTGTTGAAAACAAAATACCGTCAGCTTATATAAAAAATTTATGGTTTAATGAAATCATTAATGAATTACTATTTAAGTTTAATGTTGAGGACCAAACAATGATGCTGATTAGGCACAACTTAATTGATGATTTCAAATTAATGGATACACAGATTCTACTAGATAACATTTTATTTAATAAAACAGACATATCTGAGTTTGATTTAAGAAAAATGGATTTATACTTCGAAGATGAACTAGTGGAGATGAAAAATGCGACAGTAGTTTTAAAAGAACAATATTACTCGAAAATTCATGATCAACTTAACTTAATGAGAAAAGCATCACAAGTAGAGAGAAATACATTGGAATCAGTTGGACAATTATATAATGTTACGAGAGAACGTATTAGACAGGTAGACCAAAAAATGTGTACTAGACTTTCAATGTTAAGTAAACAACATCAAACGCATCTAAATAAGGATTTCTTATTAGGATTAAACTCATTGTCATTATCCTTACTTGGGCATAAACCGATAAAAGCAATAGAATATTTCCTAGATGGTATTGTAACCCCAACAAAGTATTTTGTTGATGAATATAAGTTAGATGAAGAATACTATATATACAATAATAAAGTTATTGCTCAAAACAACAAAGCTCTATTTGATATGTATATGACAGAATACAATAATAGGGAGCATTCTGCTCAGGAAATTCTAGAGGATTTTTTAGAAACACTTAAAGATAATGATATATATGAAAAAGTAATGAAGCGTGATGTTGTAGATTTAAGAGAGATACAAGGGCGCTTAGCTCGTATGGATGACGTTATTCATGCTGGACAATATTACCGTAAACACACCATAAAAACAACAGAATTAGAAGAGTTAGTAGAAGCTATAGAAAATGTTGAACTTCCTTCTGTTTTCTCTACACAATTACTTATCAACATGGGATTAATAAACAATTTAGATATAAAAGATGAAAACGAATTACATAATATTTTAAAAAAGAATAATAATCTTTTCAATATAAATATTAACTTTACAAGAATGCCTCATATTATATTAGGAAATTCAGATATGGTTGAAGAATTATATCAGTTAGTAGATATAGAATTATTGGCAACCGATACCAATAAAGCACTTAAAGAATTAAGTGAGATTACAGGAATGAAAGAGAATACACTTTCAGGAAGCTATGTGCAAAAAATCTTAAATCTAGCAAGTAAGCAGGAATTAAATATTCCAAATCTTGAATCGCTTGAACAGAAGTTATATAGTTTAGATATTGATGTAGTTCATCTAAATGTGTTAGAAGAGAAGCATGATATAGTACTGCCAAGTAACTTAAAAGATATATTAAAAGTTCGAAGTGTTAGCGGATATAAATTAAGGTCAAATTGGCTATTAAAAGAATGCTACAAAAGCATATCAGATTTTATTGAAACAAATACTGATGAATATGGCATATTTAATGAAAGCCAATTAGGTGCATCACGTTATGTTCACAATTATACAACAATGAAAAAATCACTAAGAGCAAAAAATATATATAGGCTAAATTCGAACGAACTTTATTGTATAAATGATGAATCACTAGTGAGTAGGTTAGAAGACTTAAAGAGTGATGTTCTATATAATTTTGAATACCCATATAGTTTGGAAGCGTTACTTGAGACGAATGAATTATCGGAGCTACTTGAGAAAAATGAGTTAGATATGTATGGATTTAGTTCAATGTTTATTGAGGATGTAATTCTAAGTATCGAAGAATTATCGTTAGATGGTTCTATTTTAATAAATAAAAATGAACCAATTGAATATTCTAGATATCTAGAGGGGTTTGTATGTTCGGTGTTTGATTATGAAGAAGAGTTTTTAAAAGAAATTGGGTGTGAACCGCCAGCAAAATATATAAGAAAATTAGAAGAAGAAGGAATTTTTGTAAAGGATGCTGTTCTTTATTTAGAAAAAGAAATATATTTAAATGAACTAAGGAGTGTTGCATGATAACTGTAGATAAATATGAAAAAATTTCAAAAACAAAGTCACTGATAATTAAGGGTGAGCAAAAAGTACTAGAGGTGTATAAGATTCCAATAAGTGAACTTAAATATAACTTGCTTAATGACCGTATCCTTACACAATTTACTAGCGAAGAAAGAGAAAAACTAAATGGTGCAACAATTGAAGAACAAAACCAAATGCTTGAAGAATTAATATGGTCTTCAGCACCAAAAGAAAATGAAAAAACTATGCTAAATATCAAGCAATTCGGACAGCGAGAACCAGGTGTAGTAATGTCTGATGGAACAATTGTTGATGGAAACAGAAGATATACATGTATCAGAAGATTGTTTAATGAAGACCCTCAGCAAAAGAATGGATACTATGAGGCTTGTATATTGTCTGATGAATATAAATTAACGGATAAAGAGCTTAAAACTTTAGAGTTAAATATCCAACATGGAGAGGAAGAAAAAGTTAAATATGATCCAATAAATAGGTCAGTAGCAGCTTTTAGGGACATTGAACAAAATAAACTTTTTACATTAAAGGAATATGCGAATTCAACATCAAGTAAAGAGTCTGACGTCAAAAAAGATGTAGAGGCCGGTAAATTAATACATGAGTTTTTAGAGTACTCTAATAATGATGAAAATTATAAAATTGCATCTGATTTAAAACTAGATGGCCCAATACGTGATATTTCAAATGCAATCAAAAAAAGCAATAACGAAGATATAAAAGAATATGCATTTGATTTCTTGTTGTTAAATAAAAAAGATCATAAAACGATTCGTCCCCTATTAAAAGAAATTAGTAATATTGAAAAATCACCAAAGCATGTTGAAAGACATGAAATGCTACGCGACCAAATCCATGAAGCGCTAGAATCTAATGAAAATAAAATCTCCGAATTAAGGAAAATGGATCAATTAAGAAAAGAAGTGTTTACAAATTTCAACGACTTTGAAGAAAAAAGTAGAATGAAAAGTGTAAGTCCAAAGACAAAAAAAGATTTAGACAGAATAATTAAGACAATACAAAGATTAGATTTAGATGAATTAAAAGTACTTGCAGAAAGTGATATTGAAATTACGAAGCTAATTCACCAAATGAGATTAGCAGTGGAAACTGTGGAATTAGGTTTAAGAGATGAATAATTCTAGCTGGAGAAAATTCATTGATGACATTTATTCAACCTACTTATTAGATAACAATCCAACAGCTGTTAAATATAAAACAAGCTTAAAGTCTTATTATTCACTAATCCAAGAAGATTTTAGTGAGACATATGAGATGATTAATGATTATATGTTAAAAGATGGGAAATTGACAGACCAAATTAAAAATATGAACTCTGTTATGCGAAGCGAAACAAAGAATTCGATTAGACAAAGTTACTATATTATACAAAATGATTTCAATAAAGTTTTTGATGTTAATAGACCCGAATCAATAATTGAACACTATGATAAAGTGAAAAAAGAACCCTACTTTAGATGGATACATTACTATTTAGGAAATGGAGCACTTGGTGCTGGTTTCAATAAACAGATAAGGTTAGCTATCAATCCTATTAAAATTAACTTATTTTCAATGCGTTGTGGTTCAAAAAATCAACATTACAATGATTTTATTAATAACAAGTTTATTGCAATCACATGGGGAAATCTCATAGATATAAGTTCAATGTCATATCATCAGCTTGTGCAATATGGGGTTGAGGAATATGACTCAAAAATGAGTGGTTCAATGTTTAGTATCTTTAGAGATACAATGAATATTGGTGACATAGTATTATTAATTCATTCAGGAACGAAGTTAGTACAATTGGCTACAATTACGAGTGAAATGAAGTACGATGAAAAATTGCCTTCGTATTACTCAAATTATAGAACAATAGAGATTATTAAAGAAAATGTTGAGTTCGATTTTGTGTATAAAATTCAAAGTACAATTACAACTGTTTATAGCAAGAATCGTCAAGTGCTTATCAAGGATCAACTTGACGAAGATACAATGGAAAGATATAACGAAGTAATGGCAAACATTGACACGGAACGTAACTTTGTCTTTGAATATTTAAAAGAAGAAAAAATTGAAGAAGATACAGTTGAGTTTTTAAATAACCACAAACAACTTATTATTGATGGTGCTCCTGGTACAGGTAAGAGTTATAAAGTTAACCCAGAAGTTAAAGAGAATGAAATCAACCATGAACGCGTTACTTTCTATCAAGATTATGAATATCATAATTTTGTAGGAAGTATTTTACCAGTTCTTAAGAATAAAGATATAAGCTATGAGTTT
>JBKEBJ010000234.1:0-7173 GCA_047973105.1 Coprobacillaceae bacterium
GATTCTTTAATTCTTTTTTTACTTCTTCAATATAAAAACCAACATGTTCTTCTTCATGGGTATCGGAACCAATGGTAATAATTTTTCCACCTAATTCTCTATATAGATTTAATATATAACGAGAGGGTGTTAAATCTGGTAGATTATATCGCTTTGAAGAAGTATTAATTTCGATTCCCTTTTCATGGGCAATCGCATGTTTTAATATCTTAGTAATAACCTCTTTTACTTCTTCATCTGGGAAAATCCCCTGTTCATCATAACGTTTAATCATATCTAGATGTCCTAATACACTATAATGATCAAAGTTTTCCATAACATCTAAAATCGCTTGGTAATAACCTACATTATATTCTTTTTGTGTTTTTCCTTTTTGAAACTCTTGTGTCCAAAATTCTTTATCATCAACTTGATGATTAGATAAGATAATAAAATCAAAATCATAAGATGAAAAATCTTTTTCAAATTCTGCGATAGTATGTTTTTGAACACCGAATTCACAACCAAATTTTATCGTGATTTGTTCTTTATATTTTTCTTTTAAAATTTGATATTCTTGATAATATTTTTCATAATCAACTACATAGTCGCCCATGCTTCCATAATCACTATGTTCTGTCAAACAGATTTCCTTTATTTTTAACGCTATTGCCTTTTTCACTAAATCTTCCATTGGATAGGAAGAGTCATTACTATGGGCACTATGCATATGATAATCTACAAACATATTTTCTCTCCTTTAATCTGCATCGACATGAATGCGATACTTTCCACAATGTTTACATCGAAATAAGTAACCACAAAAGCTACCATCCTTTTCTAGATATTTACGAGTATCTTCATAACCACCTAAAGCCTCATAATCATTACATACTTCATCTAGAATCCCTAATTCTTCTAACTCTTTAACACCTACTGATCCTAAGTATTCACAAAAGTCATTACAATGTGTCAACCAATGTTCACCTTGCCAGCTAACATATCCTGGTGTTGTTCTTAAAAATTCTTTTGTTTTATTAACATCAATACTATGTCCAAATTCAACATCTTGAATAAAATCACCATCGAATGTATCTGCTGCTTTTCCCGTAACTATACATTCTGGACATAGATAATCTATGTCTTCAACTGCATACATTCCTTGATAATGATACGTAGTCTCTTTATGACAACAGTCACAAGTCACAGTTTCATTTGTTTTTTCAAAAGCTATGTCTTTAGCGTTAGGGTGGTATGGAAAGATTGGAAATCCATCTTTATCTACTTGATATGTCATATTTATTCTCCTAGTTCTTCTTCTATTTCTTTAACTATTACTTCTATTGTTTTATTTGAAACATTTATTTTAGTAGTACTCAATTGTTCATATTTTGTTAGTCTTTCAATACTACGTTTTATTGCATCATTAGTACGAATTCCTTGGTCTATGTCTTTTTGGATTCTTTGTTTTAATGTTACTTCATCGCACATTAATGTAAATGTATATAGATTATATGGTAAAGATACTTTAGATAAAACTGTATCTATGATTTGTTGTTCATCCATTACCCAACAAAAGATAATATTTTGATATTCATTACATGATAAGAAGTTATTTATTAAATATGTAATGTTGTCTACTACCATCTCTTTTGTTTCTTTAGTAACTATAAAAGGTGAAGCATCCCAACACCAATCTCCATCTAAGAAAACACTATTTGGTAATTGTTTTTTTAGTCTTTGACTTATTGTTGTTTTACCAACCCCCATTGTTCCATTAATCATAATAAGGTTCTTCATATATACCTCCACATCTTTCATAGTATAACATATCTCTATATTTATTCTTTGTTCTTATCAAAATAAGAAAAAGAGATATAATCGTTAAGAGATTTATTCTCCTAATTATTGATATCTCTTGTCTTAAGAAATCTATTCCATTCCTGTTTGTTGTAATTGATACATAGCATAATACACACCTTGGTTATCAATTAATTCTTGATGATTTCCACGTTCAATGATTTTTCCTTTATCTAATACTAAAATTTGATTAGCATCTTTAATCGTAGATAAACGATGAGCAATCGCAATTGTTGTTCTTCCTTTTTTAATTTTATTTAAACTTTCTTGAATTAAGGATTCTGTTTCTGTATCAATATTCGCTGTTGCTTCATCTAAAACTAATATCTTTGGATCAGTAACGATTGTTCTTGCGAATACTAATAATTGTTTTTGACCAGTCGAGAAGGCAGCTCCTCTTTCGATTACTTGATGTTGATAGGTATTGTCTAATTGTTCAACAAATGAATCAACTTGAACAAACTTACATGCGTCAATAATCTCTTGGTCTGTAATATCTTTATTTAATAAACGAATATTATCATTAATAGTTCCATAATACATAAATGGATCCTGTAATACTAAACCAATCTTATCACGTAAATGTTCCATAGGATATTCTTTAATAGACTTACCATCAATTAAAACTTCTCCTTGTGAGAATTCATAGAAGCGCATCATAACATTAATAATAGAGCTTTTACCACTTCCAGTATGTCCAACTAAAGCAACTGTTTCTCCCGGATTTACTGTAAAAGAAATATCTGATAATACTTCATTTTTACCATCATAAGAGAATGAAACATTTTTAAACTCTATTTTTGCATCTTGTATTATCGCATCTGCATTATCTATTTGTTTTGGTGCTACTTCTTCATGGTCTAGTATTTTAAAGATACGATGACTAGCAACAATTGCTTGTTGATATATCGCTAAACGTTCCATCACTTGAAACATTGGATCGAAAAATTTATAAACATAATCTGTAAAAGCAATAATTACACCCGTTGAAACAAAGCCATGAAAAGATTGAAATCCTGCAAAACCTAAAATACTTGTTAAGGCAAAGGCGATTAATAAATGAACAATCGGAGCTAATAATAATCCATCTAAACGAATATTTTTTAAACTTGCTTGATAGTATTCTTCATTAATCGTATCAAATTCTTCTGATAAACGACTTTCTTGATGAAAGGCTTGAATAATATTCATTCCAGAAATAGATTCTGATAACTTCGTATTTAATTGACTAAGCTTCTCACGAGCTATCTGATAAAATCTTGTACTGTATTTTTGGTAAAGATAAATAATATATAACCCAATAGGTAAGAATAATAAACATAATAATGTTAACATTGGATCAATAATTAACATTGCAATAATAATTCCACTCATCAATATGATACTGGAAATAACAACCGATAATACATTATTTAACATATCTTGAATTGCGTCAGTATCATTTGTGACACGGGACACAATACTTCCAGATGGTGTTTGATCAAAATATCGCATTCCTAAGCTTTGTAGTTTTGTGAATACATCTACTCGTAATTGTTTTGTTATACGATATCCCATTTGATGAAATTGATATACTTGTAAGTATTTAAATACTGCATATACTAATGTCGTAAATGCATACAAAGATAAATACATAACAATACCAGACATAACAATATTATTTGTTCTAAAATATGTGTCTACAACAGTTTTAATAATCATTGGACCTAAGATATCACTAATGGTAGCAATTAAAATCATAAAAAATGCGATAATCATTTTCTTTTTATATGGCAAAACATATTTTAATAAACGAAGTAAGACTTGAAACTGCTCTTTACTTGTTAGTACTTCATCATTATTATCCATGTTGTTTCACCACCCTAAATAATTCTTGTTTATTGAAGATGTCTGCATACCAACCATTATTTTTAATTAATGTTGGATGATCTCCTCGTTCTTCAATTTTCCCTTCTTCTAACACTAATATTAACTTAGCGTGTTTAATCGCACTTAAACGATGGGCAACAATAATTGTTGTTTTATTTTGACGATTCTTTTTTAAGGCGTCTAAAATCGCTTCTTCTGTTTTTGCATCAACCGCTGATAATGCATCATCTAAAATTAGAATTTCTGGGTTTAGTAATAAAGCTCTCGCAATAGCGATTCTTTGTTTTTGTCCACCAGATAAGGAAACTCCACGTTCACCAATAATAGTTTGGTATTGTTCTTCAAAGCCCATAATATCTTCATGAACACAAGCTATTCTAGCTGCCTCTTGTACCTCTTTAATAGAGGCATCCATATTTCCAAAGCGAATATTGTCTTCTATCGTTGTTGAAAATAAGAATTGATCCTGTGGTACATAACCGATACATTGGTGTAGCGTATCTAAATGATATTCTTTAATGTCTTTTCCATCATATAGAATCCTACCTAAACTATCATACTCTCTAAGTAGTAATTTAATTAGGGTTGTTTTCCCTGCACCTGTTTTTCCTACAATACCTAATGTTTCCCCTTGTTTTAAAGAGAAATTAATATTTTGTAATACTGGTAATTCTTCATCAGGATAGATATAAGAATCTAATTTCACCACTAGATTTCCTTTTGGTGGTATCGTAATCGCATTTTCTTTATTCTTAATATCTGCTTCAATATTTAATAGTGTTTTAATACGCTCATAAGAAACATTTCCTCTTTCAACCGTATTATAAAGGAATCCAAAGGCTAACATTGGCCAAACTAATAAATGAATATAGTTAACAAAGGCAACTAATTGACCAATTGTAATATCTCCATTATCAATAAATATTGCCCCTGCAATAAAAACGAAAATAAAACATAAAACAATAACAATAGTAATTAATGGATCAAAAGCAGCATCATATTTCGTAACGGCCATATTCTTTTGATATACATCTTCTGTTTCTTCACCAAAGCGCCTTATTTCAGCTTCTTCTTGACCAAATGTCTTAGTTACTTTAATTCCTGAAACAGCTTCGTGTGTTCTATTATTCATACTTGAAAAAGCTTCCTGTGCTTTTGTAAATGTTGTGTGTAATTTTTTACTTAATACTTGTGATCCAATAATCATTAATGGCATTGGTAATAAGGCAATGATTGTTAATTTCCAATTAATACTAACTGCCATCGCAATAATAACAGATATTCCTGTTAATAAGGCATCCGCAAATTGAAGTATTCCTCCTCCAGCAACTCTTTGAACTGATTTTAAATCATTTGTCGCATGCGCCATTAAATCTCCAACTCGATGTTCGTGATAAAACGATGATGACATCTTCGTAAAATGAACAAATAAGTTACTTCTCATTTTTCTTTCTAATCTAAAAGAGGCTCCAAAAATACAAATACGCCATACATAACGTAAAGCATATACAATAAAAGCTAATAAAATAATATATACTAATGTTGTAATTAATGTATTTGTTGTAAGGGTATTCGTATCGATTAAATCAATTAATTCCCCCATAATTAATGGTGGAATTAAGTTTAATATCGCAATAACAAATAACGCTGCTATTCCCCAAAAATACGACCACTTTTCCTCTTTAAAAAACCATCCTAACTCTTTAAAAATACGCATATTATCTCCCTTCCTTACGCAAATCTTGATTCTATTAACAAAAAATAGTAATACAATTTATGGCTGTATTACTATTTATATAAACATTATTTTTTTAGTGATAATTTATCAAGTTTCTTAATATAACTTCTAACTACTGTTCCACATTGAACACATGTTATATGATATAAATTCTGACTTTTAAGTACTTTTCCTTCTTGCCTTATATGTCCATAACCTACCTGGATCATCTCAACAAAATCACTTCCACAACAATGTCTACACACTCTACTATTAACCATGTTGATCCCCTCCTTCTGATTACGATAAAAATAGTATAACATATTGCATAGTTGTTGTATAGATTTGTTTTGTATACTTAACCATAATTATTGAGATATTGTGTTTTTGTCAACATACTCCTTATGTATAGACACTTAGATTCTAAAAATGATATATTAATGCCTTTTATACAGATAATATCAATTGAAACTATTCTTTAGTTTCTTACGTTTTACTTCATTAACATTTTAGAAACATTTCTCTAATAAAAAACAAATGTTTTTATCCTACACTATATAGGAGAAAACTATGAAAATCGAGGTATTATAAATGAAATTCATTATTAATAATTTATCTATATATATTAAACAAAACCAAAGAAAGTTAAAGAATAGTGTTATATTTTCAAATCTAACACCATTACATACAGCAAGTATTTCTTGTTTATGTCATTCTATTTTAGGTATAGGAAAATTAATTACCGGAATCTACTCTTCTTCCTTTTTCACATGTATAAGTGCCTGTTATTCTTTTTTTATTGTTTTCGCTAAAATTTATATTTTATATAATTTATTTAAAGAAAGAAATAATCTAGAACAACTTCAATGTTATAAAATTTCTGGTGTCTTAATTGTTTTAGCCAGTCTTTTCTATGTTATTTATTCTATAAGACAATTCTATGTACCTGATACTACTATTTATGAAATGCATGTAGCAATAGTAATTGCTTGTTTTACATTTTTTGAGATAGGCTTAAATATTAAAGGTATTATTATAGAAAGAAAAAATAGTTCTTTTCTGTATCAAGCTCTTAAAATGATAAATTTGTCTTCTTCTTGTATTTGTCTAGTATTAACACAAACCGCTATTTTATCTTTTAGTATAATTCAATCAAAAATAAATAGTACTTTTGTAGCAAATGGAATATTGGGTATTTTAATGGGTGGAATAACTACTTCTTTTGGAATTATTATGATAGTTCGTAGTTATATACTAAAAAATAAAAACTAAGAGAATCATCTATTCTTCTTAGTTTCTGCTTTTATTATCTTTTCTCTAATAAATTTGATTCTACAAATTGTAAAACTTCGTTTTGGTCAGTAAGAACATCACAGAATGGCTTTCGTAAGTCTAATCGTTGCATATCGATAGAACGAATATCACTTAATTGAATACGACTCTTTGAATCTTTACCGTCTATTTTTATTTTAATATCCATTTCAAATTCCGGATTGCATGCAGTTCCTTTTAATGATGTACAAGGAAGCACCAACATTTTATACCCTAAATCTTTTAATACATAACACCAATGCCCATCCATAAGTTCCTTAGGGAATCCACGGCCAATATTGAAATACGCTAATTGATGCACTTTAGGTCGTTTATTGATTCGATAATATGTAGTATCACTATTTCCTCCACTATCTTTTACTAAATGGCAGTAAAAATACTCTAATTGACTAGTCAAATGCATTAAAGAATGACTA
>JBKEBJ010000256.1:0-2998 GCA_047973105.1 Coprobacillaceae bacterium
TCTGGTTCACTTAATAATTCAAACACACGTTCAGAAGCTGCTGCTGCAGATTGTATATTTGTTGCAACTTGTGCTAATTGGGAAAGTGGGCTTGTGAATAATCGAATATAAACCATAAAAGAAACAATAACTCCAAAACCAATATCGCCATTCATTGCTAGTACTGCACCTACGATACAAACAACAACATATCCTAAGTTACCAATAAAGGACATAATTGGCATCATTAAACCTGATAGAAATTGTGATTTCCAAGCACTGTCATAGAGTTCTGTATTGATTGTATCAAATTTTTGTTCTGCACTGTTTTCGGCATTATACGCTTTAACAACTGTATGTCCTGAATAAATTTCTTCCATATGACCATTAACAGCACCTAATTGTTGTTGTTGTGAATTGAAATACTTTTGACTATATTTCATAATAATCATCATTAAGGCAAATCCAATGATTGTCGCTAATACTGCTGATAATGCCATAATCCAATTCGTTAATACCATCATAATTAAGGCACCTATAAAAGTAGTTATTGAAGTAACTAATGTACCTAAACTATTATTTAATGACTGTCCAATAGTATCTACATCGTTTGTAACACGAGATAAGATATCACCATGACTACTAGAATCAAAATATTTTAATGGCAAGGCATTTATTTTCTTTGTTAAATCACTTCGTAACTTTTTAGAAATACGTTGTGTAACAACAGCCATAATAACACTTTGAATATAATTAAACAGCCATCCTAAACCATATAAAACAGCTAAGAAAATCCCAACATTAGCTATTGCTTGTAAATCAATTCCTTCCATTAATCCATTGGTAATTAAATCTGTAATTTCACCTAATTTATCGGGTCCAATAATATTAAATATCGCCCCAGCACAAGCCAATACAATAGCAATTACAATAACTACTAAATATTCTTTACAATACGCTAATAATTGTTTTATCGTTTTAGAGAAATCTTTAGCTTTTTCACTACCCATTCCTCCACTACCTCCACCAGGTCCAAAACTTGGAGCTGATGCACTTTTTTCAGTTGTATTTGTTTCATTATGCGCCATATTCCAATTCCTCCTTTGAAAGTTGTGAGTATGCTATATCTTGGTATACTTGACAATCTTGTAGTAATTCTTGATGTGTTCCACAACCAACTATTTTTCCTTCATCTAATACAATAATTTTATCAGCATCTTTAATCGTTCCTATACGTTGGGCAACAATTAAGAGTGTTGCATCACCAACCTCTTCATGTAAAGCATTGCGCAATGCTTTATCTGTTTTATAATCCAATGCTGAAAACGAATCATCAAAAATATATACTTCTGGTTTTCTAGCGACAGCTCTGGCAATACTAATTCTTTGTTTTTGACCACCAGATACATTTGTCCCATTTTGAGCGATAGCTCCTTCATACTTATCGGACATCTTTTCAATAAAATCTGTTCCTTGCGCGATAGCAACAGCCTCTTTAATATCATTTTCTGTAGATATCACTTCTTGGTTATCACCATAAGAAACATTAGATGTTACTGTTCCTGAGAACAATGTAGCCTTTTGGGATACATATCCAATTTTCTTTCTAAGATTCTTTTGATCATATTGTTTAACATTTTCACCATTAATCAATACTTCACCCTCACTAGTATCATAAAATCTTGGAATTAAATTAACTAATGTTGTTTTCCCACTTCCTGTACCACCAATAAAAGCAACTGTCTCTCCTTTATTAATTGAGAAATTAATATCATGAAGAACATTATCACTAGCATCTGGATACGTAAAGCTAACATTCTTAAATTCAATTGTCTCTACATCATCGTTTGTTTCTTTACTTCCACTTTCTATTTTTACTTCTGTTTCTAATACTTCCATAATACGATTTGCGGAAACAGTAGCTCTTGGTAACATAATAAACATCATGGATAGTAACATGAAAGCCATAATTACTTGCATTGAATAGGAAGAAAATACAACCATATCAGAGAATAAAGTAATTTTATCCATCATATTTGCAGTATCAATTAAATATGCTCCAATCCAATAAATAGCTAACGTAATACCAGACATAACGAGCGTCATTGTTGGACTCATAAGCGCCATAACTTTATTAACAAAAGTGTTTACTTTGGTTAACTCTGTATTTGCCCCCTCAAATTTCTCTTCTTGGTATTTTTCTGCATTATATGCACGAACAACACGTATTCCTAATAAATTTTCACGTGTAATACGATTTAATTTATCTGTTAATTTTTGGGTTACTTGAAATTTTGGAACCGCTAAAATTACTAATATAGCTAACATTAATACAATAACAATAACGGCTACTCCAGTAGCTGCTGTCCATTGCCAACTTTTACCTGCAATCTTCATAATTGCCCATACCGCAAGAATTGGTGCCTTAATGATAGCTTGTAAGCCCATTGCTACAGTTGTTTGAATTTGGGTAATATCATTTGTAGAACGAGTAATTAAACTCGCTGTTGAAAAACGATTTATCTCTTCCATAGAAAAAGATAATGTCTTTTTGAACATTGCTTCACGTAAACGTGAAGAAAGTGTTGCTGCCACTTTTGCTGCAAAATATCCGACAACAATAGAAGCTGCCATACTCCCTAACGCACAAAGTAACATATAACCACCATTTAGTAATATATCACTCATCTGTGAATCAGGTGATTGTGTTAACTGTGTAACAGTTGACATATAATCTGGTAATTTCAAATCTAACCAGACTTGCATTACTACAAATGCAATTCCAATGGTTACAAATAACCATTCTTTTTTCTTTAAATACTTAAATATTTTTATCATTTTCATCACTCCTTTAGACTAGATGAATATATAATAATCTTTAATTCTAAACTGAAACTAAACAAATCTAAACTACTAAAAAAACACTGTATAATAATTTACAGTGCTTCGTTCTTTGTTTCAATTGGTAATTCTATTTTAAAAATAGTTTTATTTAACTCACTATGTACAGATACTTTAC
>JBKEBJ010000268.1:0-7923 GCA_047973105.1 Coprobacillaceae bacterium
TTAGATGAATTAAAGGAGATAATAGATAAAAATTATGATTATTATGAGGTAGAAGCGAGATTATATTTAAAGGAAAAATATGGTGATGGTTTTACTATTGAAGGAGAAATGTTTTTTAATCGTAATATCGGACATCTTTCATATACTACAGAAAAAACAAACAATACATATATATTTGGTTTAGAAATTAAATTGGATAAAGATGGCAATATTGTGGTCATTGAATAATAAGATACATTGATTTACAAAACATACTTTATTTGTTAGAATGGGTATGCATAAAAGGAGTGAGTGAAATGCCTTTAAAAGATGATGATTTTTCTAAGACAAATAAACCAGAAGAATATCTAAATATCATTGAAGAACTACAAGAACTTCAAGACGATGAAAAAGAAAAACCGGATTACGACTTTGAGATTGAAGAAGAGGAAGAAGAATGATAGAACAATATATTGAAAATAAGCAATATAAAGAAGCATTAGATTTATTAGATAATATGAACGATGAAAATGTTCGCTATTTACGTCTTGTTTGTTTATATGGGTTACAAGAGTATAAACAAGCAAAAATAGAGGGCTATGATGCTAAAAACAGGGCAGAAAAGACATATTATGATGTTGTGGCTATGTATGTTTCTATTCTAAGAGAATTAGAAGAGTATGAAGAAGCTATCAATTTAATCATTGAAGAATTATCTATGCCTTATATTCCATATCAATATGAAACAATGTATAATGCTGCCTATGATGATCTATTGATTGCAAAAAGAGAAGCCAATGAAGGTATGGAAGTTCGTAACCACGCCTTTAATGTCGAAGACATTGAAAACGTTTTGTTAAAAGAAGGTACAAATGAAGATGTTTTATATATGGCTATTGATCAAATGCAAGATATGAACATTCGTCGTTTAGTTCCAACAATACGTCAATTCTTAACTTTGAAAACGAAACCAGATTTCGCAAAATCATTGTTATTTGAATTAATGATAGAACAAGAAATTGATGAAGAGATGGAAATGTTTAAAGATGGTGAAACATACTATTTAAATCCTAGTTATGCTTCTATGGTGTTACAACAAGAAGCAGCTATTGAAATAGCAGAATTATTATCTAATATCGAAGATGATAATCCATCCTTACATTTGTTATGTGAACAGTTTTTACATTTCTTTTTATATAGTGTATATCCTAAATATATTGAAGAGTATGAATATGCAACTATCGCTGGTGCTATTCACTTTCATTTAGCTACATTACAATTTTTAGATGTAGAATTAGAGGATATTGAAGTGTTATATAATTGTGACCAAGAAGATGTTTTACGATGGGTGACATCGTTCGCTAATATTCATTTCTAAATTACGTACTCATGCGGTTTTAAAAAAATAAATTATAACAATATAGTTGAATAAATTACTATATTGTTATATAATACGATTTGACACAAAAATAAGGAGAATAATATGAAAGCAACAAGTAAAAAACTAAAAAATGCGATTACAGAAATAAAAGTAACATTTGATAAAGAAGAATGGGAAGTAGCAAAAGAAGAAGCTACTAATAAGTTAGCTAAAAACGTAAAAATTGATGGATTTAGACCAGGGAAAGCTCCTAAAGCTATGGTTAGATCAAAAATTTCGAAAGCTTCAATAATTGAAGAAGCAACAGATATTATCTTACAAAAAAATTATGTAGAAATATTAACTAGTAAAAAAGTAAATCCTGTTGCACAACCACAATTATCAGTAGAAAGCGTAGATGATGATGGATTAAGCGTGAAATTTTTAGTACCTGTTGCACCAAAAGTAGAATTAGGTACATATAAAGGATTAGAAGTTAAAAAAGGAAGAGCGACAGTATCTAAGAAAGATATTGAAGCACAATTAGAAAACTACCAACAACAATTTGCTGAGTTATCAGTGAAAGAAGATGGTACAGTTGAATCTGGAGAAACAGCAGTAATTGATTTCGAAGGATTTGTTGATGGCGTTGCTTTTGAAGGTGGAAAAGGTGAAAACTATCCATTAGAAATTGGTTCAGGATCATTCATTCCTGGATTTGAAGATCAAGTAATTGGAATGAAAGTAAAAGAAGAAAAAGATATTAATGTTACTTTCCCAGAAGATTACCAAGCTGAGTTAGCTGGTAAAGATGCAGTATTTAAAGTTACTGTACATGAAATCAAAGCTAAAACATTACCTGAAATTGATGATGAATTAGCGAAAGATGTTAACATTGAAGGTGTAGAAACATTAGATCAATTAACTGCACATATCAAAGAACAATTAAAAACTCAAAAAACTACAGAAGTAGAAAATAAATATAATGAAGATTTATTTAAAGCAATAATTGCTAATTCAACAGTAGAAGAAAGTGAAGCTTTAATAAATGAAGAATGTAACATTATGTTACAAGAAATTGAACAAAACTTACAAAGACAAGGTATGACTTTTGAACTATATGAACAATTCACTGGTAAAAATAAAGCTGCTATTGTTGAAGATGTAAAACCACAAGCTGCTGATAGAATGAAATTAAATGCTATCTTAGCTAAAGTGATTGAAGAAGAAAAACTAGAAGTGTCTAGTGAAGATGTAGACAAAGAATTAGAAGAAATCGCTTCATACTACCAAAAAGATTTAGAAGAAGTAAAACAAATCTTTGCAGGAAATATGGGACGTATTGAAAGTGATTTATTAACTAGAAAAGCGTTAGAGTTAGTAAAAGAGAACGTAAAGAAATAAAAGACGCTACAGCGTCTTTTTCAGAAGAAAATTAAGGAGGAATTATCCATGAGTGAAAATACGGTATTAACATTACCAGTTATTTGTACGAGAGGGATGCTTGTTTTTCCAGAAAATAAGTTGACTTTAGATGTAGGGCGACCTGTTAGTTTAAAGGCAATTGATTTAGCGATGGAACAATATGATAACAATATTGTCTTTGTATCACAAATAGACCCAGTGATTGATCATCCAACATTTGATGATGTATTTCATGTAGGAACAATTTGTAAAGTCGACAAAAAAATTAGAAGAGATAGTGCAGGAACTGTAAAATTAACTGTTATTGGGGAAAAAAGAGTTAATTTAACGAATTATGAAGAAAGAGATGGTTCAATCTTTTCAACAGTTGAAGTGATAGAAGATGTTGAAGGAGACAAGAATGAAGAAGTTGCTTTAGTAAGAAAGACTATGTCTTATTTTGAACAAGCTGCTAAAAGAGGAATGCCAAACATTCCTAGAGACTCTATGGCTCGTTTAACTACTGGTGTATCAGCTGGATTATTAGCCGATACATTAGGGCAATATATGCCATTAGATTTAGAAAAGAAACAAGAAGTATTAGAAGAATTAAATATTAATGAACGTTTATTATTAGTTATTAATTCAATTGAATCAGAAAAAGTAATTAATGAAATCGAAGATACAATTAATCGTAAAGTAAAAGATAGCATTGATGAAAATCAAAGAGAATATTACTTACGTGAAAAATTACGTGCTATCAAAGAAGAATTAGGAGATACAGTACCTAAAGAAGATGATGCTGATAGTATTCGTGAAGAATTAGAAAACTATCCATATCCTAAACATGTTAGAGAGAAAATTGAAGAAGAGTTGCGTCGTTTTGAAACAATGCCTGCTGCTTCATCGGAAGCTAATGTAGTTAGAACATATATTGATTGGGTAATGAAAACACCATGGTATCAAGAAACAAAAGATAACGAAGATATCAGTCGTGTAGAACAAATATTAGATGAAGACCATTATGGTTTAGAAAAAGTAAAAGAAAGATTTGTTGAACACTTAGCTGTTAAACAAATGACTAATTCTTTAAAAGCACCAATTATTTGTTTAGCTGGGCCACCAGGTGTTGGTAAAACATCATTAGCGAAGAGTATTGCTAGAGCATTAGATTGTAAGTTTGTTAAAGCTTCATTAGGTGGAGTTAAAGACGAATCAGAAGTACGTGGACATCGTCGTACGTATTTAGGGTCAATGCCAGGTAGAATCATTCAAGGAATGAAAAAAGCAGGAGTTGTTAATCCTGTATTCTTATTAGATGAAATTGATAAAATGTCTAGTGATTATAAAGGAGATCCAACAAGTGCCATGTTAGAGGTGTTAGATCCAGAACAAAATGGTAAATTCTCTGATAACTATTTAGAAGAACCATATGATTTATCAAAAGTCTTATTTATCGCAACAGCGAATGATTTAGGAAATATCCCTGGACCATTAAGAGACCGTTTAGAAATCATTGAAGTATCTTCTTACACAGAACAGGAAAAAGCAATGATTGCGAAAAATCACTTAGTGAAAAAGCAATTAGATGCACATGGTGTTACTGCAGAACAATTAATTTTTGAAGATGCTGCAATTATGCGTATTATTCGTCATTATACTCGTGAAGCAGGTGTACGTGAATTAGAAAGAACAATTGCCAAGATTTGTCGTAAAGCAGTTTTAAAAATCTTAAAAGATAAAGTAGAACAAGTAGTTATATCTGAAGATACTCTTGTTGAGTTTTTAGGAAAAGCACCATTTGAACATACAAGACAATTAAAAGAACCACAAGTTGGAGTAGTAACTGGTTTAGCTTATACGCAATTTGGTGGAGATATTTTACCAATTGAAGTAAACCAATTTGATGGAACAGGTAAATGTATCATTACTGGTCAATTAGGCGATGTAATGAAAGAATCCGCAAGTATCGCATTAGATTACTTAAAAGCGAATGTTGATAAATATGATTTACAAGATATCAAATTTGATAAAAAGGATATTCATATACATGCACCAGAAGGAGCAGTGAAAAAAGATGGTCCTAGTGCTGGGGTTACATTAACAACAGCTATATATTCTTCATTACGTAACAAACCAGTTCGTAACGATGTTGCTATGACAGGTGAAATCACATTGCGTGGAAACGTATTACCAATTGGTGGATTAAAGGAAAAATCAATATCTGCACATCGTTCTGGAATTAAGAAAATTATTATTCCAAAAGAAAATGAGAAAGATATAGATGACATTCCAGTATCTGTACAAAAGGAATTAGAAATTGTATTAGCTGAACATATTGATACAGTTTTAGAACATGCTTTAGTAAAATAATTGAAAGGACAGTGATGTCCTTTTTCTTTTTATATAAATGCCTATATTATTTTAATTACAATTTAAAATTGACTTTCACTCTAAAACTTTATACAATATATTCATATAAATATGAAAAGTATGAATTAGGAGGGAAGGATATGTCTATGCCAAAAGGAAAACATATTTTTGGAACAGTAAAAGTAGGAGAACGAGGGCAAGTAGTTATTCCAAAAGAAGCGAGGGATTTATTCAATATAAAACCAGGAGATACATTACTTGTTTTGGGTGATGAAAAACAAGTAATCGCTATTACAAAAGCAGATGTTATGAAAGAACTAGCAGTCAAAATATTAAATGGACTAGGTGGAAATAATTCTGATGAGTAATTTAATAAAGAATTACTATATGTCAAATATAGGTTTTATACTATTGTTAATAGCTTCTATGGGAGATATCATTATTCCATTTCTAATTGCTCCATTTTGTAAGCATTACAATCATTTTACAATGGTAATGAGCAGTTTAGGAAATCAAAAATATGTAACACATTATCTATATAGTGCTTGGTTAATATTTGCAGGTATACTTTTTATTATTGGTGGATTAAAATTATATACAATATATGTAGATGTATCGACTGTTTGGGCAACTTGTTTATTAGTCGCAATTGTAGTTTATGCTATTGGTGGATGTATCTTATCTGGTATTTTTCCTGTTGGTGAAACAAAAGAAATGATAACTATGCCTGAAAAGATACATGGATATGGATCCGTTATAGGTTTTTTTCTTTTGTTATTTGTTCCATTAATTATTGGTATTTTATCTATTCAATCTAAAGAAATAGGGGTAGGCATAATATCAATTATATGTTTTGTTTTAGCAATTATATTCTTTGTTTTATTCGTTATGGCCGATAAAGAGAACTTTAGTCAGACAATTATTTCATATGAAGGATTGTGGCAAAGATTAACATTGTTTTGTATGTATATACCTATTGTTATTATTTCTTATAATAATATTACTAATTAATATAGTAAAAGAACTAATACTTAATATATTAGTTCTTTGTTTTATTGTTTTATATGTTTCAATTTTCGGTAGTAGCGTTTTACGATTGGAAGGAATTTTTCTATTGGATAATAGAGAGGACTGAGAATATAATCATATTCACCAGAAAACTCCCAAACAATAGGATTAAATCTTGCTTTAAACATGGAAAGATGATCTTCTAAAGTACCATCTACACCTCCTAAGTTTAAGAAATGACAATTTTGTTCGATAGAAAACTGACATATATTATAAACTAGACCATAAGAAGCATATAATTTTGAAAAGGTTAAATCATTTCCAGTATATAGATATTCACTAGTTCTAATTCCATTTTCATTTTTAGGGATGATTACTAAAGAGGAAGAAATAGTAATGTTATCTTTACCTTGTTTTAATAAAGTGTGTATGGATTCTAATTCTTCAACTTTTCCTTTTGTAGATAAAAAGTTTTCATATGTCTTTAAATCTAACTTTCCAAAGAATAAGTAAGCATTATTATTACGCATAATATTTTCAAAATATTCTTTATTGCGTAATACAATATGTTGTCGTTCTTCCGTTTTATTAATCATTTCTATAAATTCATCAATTTTTGTTATATCCTTTGTATGTTCATAATACACACCACGTT
The DNA here is from genome assembly GCA_047973105.1 of Coprobacillaceae bacterium. Taxonomy (GTDB): domain Bacteria; phylum Bacillota_I; class Bacilli_A; order Erysipelotrichales; family Coprobacillaceae; genus CAKVJS01. The sequence goes on from JBKEBJ010000268.1 coordinate 6,780, forward strand.
CTTTATGAAAATTTCCAAAGTATCTACGTATCTTTTTCCTAAAATTATTCTTTAATTGTAAAGCATCGAGTTGTTTGTATGTACTATCAACAAGGGGAATAGTCATATTAAATCTTGGTTGTGTTGTACTATCTAAATCTAATTCCCTTTTTTGTAATGCGAATCCCGCATTCATTAAGTTTTGATGTTTAATTTCATAATTGGAACAAGTAAAAGTTGGATATTCCATTTCTTGTTTATCTAATATTTCTTGAATACTTGTTTCTTTAATACAGAAATTAGGATCTATTTTTAATACATATCCTTTTCTTTTTTTTGCCTCTTTTACAATTTCTTTCGTGAAAGTGGAAACTATTTCAGCGTTTTCAAAATCAACAACATAGCCTTTAGGAACATAGAATATTTTAAATCCTAATGGCAAAGAACGAATCATAACAAGACAAGCAGCAACTATTGTATCATTTTCATATAAAGCACAATGCAAATGTTGCCAATCTTTTTTTACTTTTGCCCAACCATATTCTTGCATAAAGGATACACATGAATTACTTTTTATAAAGGCATCATATTCATTTTTGTTAATATTTGTTTTAAATACATATTTCATATTGTTTACCTCACATCCTCTTCGTTATATTATCAAGACATCCTTAATCTAACCTTAAAATTAATTGATGTTTGTATTACTATATATATCCACTAATACATACGAAAAGTTTCAATTATTAGAATTTAGAGATAATTTGTCAGATAATATATAAATAAATACCTTTATTTTCAAGAATTGTGATACAATAAGAAAGGTGATAAAAATGGTGAAAATAAATAAAGCAGAATATCTATTATCCGCAGCGTGGCAATCACAATGGCCAGAAGCAGATATGCCAGAAATATGTTTAGCAGGTCGAAGCAATGTTGGGAAATCTAGTTTCATTAATACTATGTTACAAAGACATGGTATTGCGAAAGTTTCTGGAACACCTGGTAAAACGCGAACATTAAACTTCTTTAATGTTAATGATGCTATGCGATTTGTAGATGTACCTGGATATGGATATGCGAAAGTAAATGAAAAAATTCAAAAATCTTTTGGTGATATGATGGATACATATATTTCTAATAGGGAAACATTAAGAGCAATGAT
>JBKEBJ010000044.1:0-1619 GCA_047973105.1 Coprobacillaceae bacterium
ATGTTTTTATATCCGTTGGACTATACCCATTATCAAATATCTTATTATACGCTAAAACTGCATATGGTAATATTTCAACATAATCTATGGACTTAACTCCAATCCCCATATCTTCTAATGCTTTTCTTGGTGCTCCTATTCCTCCAAATAATTCTAATATTTTAACTTCTATATCCATATATTTATCACTTGTATTCTTTAACTAATATCATACCCTTTCATAATTTTATTACTATTAATTATTCTTTGTGTATTATCTAAATAATTAGATCCATTCATTTATATAAATACTAAATCTAATATAAACGTCTACAGTTAACTAAAATACCTTCCCAGTAACGATTTCCAATTACTGTATCTACACTTACTGGTACATCAAATGTTGGTGCATGAACCATCTTTCCATTGCCAATATAAATACCAACATGGCTTACATAACTAGGTATTGTTCTAAATGTTATAATATCCCCCGCCTGTAAATCATTAATAGATACTTCTTGCCCCATTGTTGAAAGTCCTTCAGCCGTTGTACGTGTAAAATTAATTCCATTTTCTTTACAAGCCCACCAAACTAAACCTGAACAATCAAAACTATTTGGACCATTTGCACCCCAAACATATGGACTTCCTTTTTTTGACATTGCACTATTTGCTATGGCATTACCTAATTCACTATCACCGCTAACAACTAAATCTTTATTTTCTTCTTTAAACTCTTCTACTGTCATAGTGTCATATTTATATAAATCATATGTTTCCATGTGGTTTTTTAATGTAGTTACATAATTACTATCTGTAGCCCATTTAGCTAATTGATCAGCAAATAAATTAGCGTCTGTTATTCCATCAACACCATAACTATTTTGTAATAACTTAGCACGTGCCTTGATACAATCTGTCCAAGTATCCCACCAACAAAAATCAGCTGATGTAGATACATTACCTCCGTTAACTTCTTCTTGTGTACCTAAATTAATACTTTTATCAGCATAATTACTATTAAATTTAATTCCAAATAAATTTTTATACTCGTAAGCTAATGTACTTAAACCTTCTTTATATGATCCGGTTGACTCTTGTATAATTTGTGCCAACGTAACACTTACTGGATATCCATATTCTTCACGCACTTCTATACTTGCAATTACCATTTCTTCTTTTATGCAGAATGGTAATCCATCAATACTCGTCCCACCATCTGTAGTAGTTGTACTATTGTTGTCTTGACCTCCTATAGCTAGAATGATAAACAAAGGAAAAAAAGTAATTATCGCAATTATAATTACTTTCTTCATAGTTACGCACCACCGCCGAAATATTCTTTTTGAAAATCGTTTACTATTGGACTAAAAATTATTTTTCTACCAATATCATCTACACCTAAAAATTGTCTTTCGCCATGTTTCCCTTTTTTAAACTTAGAAATAACTTGCGTATCTTGAACAGTAATTCCTCTAATTAATTCAGGCAACACATTCAATGTTTCACCATCACATTTACCTATAAACGTATTTGTACACAACCTAAACATTTCATCAATTAATGCTTTTTTCTCTGCTTCTTCTTTATTATCTGTTCTTCTATTTGTTAACGAATGAATAGCAATAATTGTACTACTA
>JBKEBJ010000335.1:0-5905 GCA_047973105.1 Coprobacillaceae bacterium
ATAAAGTAAACAAATCTAGACAGAATGAAAGGGAGTGAAATTTTCACTCCCTTTCGACTCTTCAAACCCCATGAATTTTTAAAGGTTAATTTCTAAAAACCCCATGATTATTTAAAGAGTCTATATTTTAGTTTACTTTTTTTCTTCTTGTAGCTAACAATACTGTTCCTAAAGCTAACATACCTAATCCTAGTAATTCAACTGGAGTATTATCTCCTGTTTTGATTACTGAACTTTGCGTTGTAGAAGTTGTTACTGGATTAGTAGGAGTAGTTTCATTACTTTCTTCTATAGTTCCACCTGTCTTTTCAAAATCATAAGGCTGTATTATTTTTCCAGAATAGCCAAACCTTAGAGATGATGATGCATAAGTCCATGTAGATTGTAATTGTGCATTTTCTTCAATATCAATAATACTCCATGTAATTGCATCTGTAATGGGATCATAATTTCCATTCCCAGTTGAAGGAGTTAATGTAATAATATTTCCATGTTCATCTTTCACAATATTTTTTTGTGTATGTACTGTATTTATTTGAGCAATGGAAATATTTTCTAATATAATGTTTTGATTTTCTACAGCAATATTTATATTATTATCCATATGTGTCTTTAAAGGTGTTATATCATTTATTTGATTGTTTGTTAAATTCAAATATGATAACGCTGTTAGATTTCTTATTGGTGTAATGTCTGTTATTTGATTTGAAGACAATTCCAAATTTGTAAGAGCCACCATTCCTTCTATCGGAGCAATACTTTGTATATTATTAACATTTAATTTTAGTATAGTTAATGATGTTAAATCTTTTATTGGGCTAATATCTGTTACTTGGTTTGTATAAAAACCTAGCTCTGTCAATGATGTTAAACCACTTATTGGACTAATATCTACTATCTGATTCCCTCCTAAACCTAAACTTGTTAGCGATGTTAAATTAGCCACTACAGAAATATCACTAACGAGATTATGTTTGAGTTTCAAACTTGTTAAGCTTGTTAAATTACTTAATGGCGTAATGTCACTTATCGTATTTTTATTACTTGGTAAGCTAGTATTGTTAGATAAGTCTAAAGATATTAAGTTAGTTGCCTCTTCTAACCCCTGAATATTACTAATACGCTTTTCAATAGCAGTTAAAGATGTTAGATTTTTCATATCCGCTTTTGTGATATCCTCAACATTCATTGTTAATGCTTCAGCAACAGCTTGTTGTAAGTTTACATCCGGCATCCATGTATCTATACTATCCGCTGATACACTTATTTTGTTTATCGTCATAAAACCACTAAACATGACTAATAATGCTACTACTTTAATAATTTTTTTCTTCATTTCTTTTTTCCCTTTCATTGTTGTTATACTAATCTATACATTTCCCCGCATATCATTACTTTAAAACATTCACTTTTATTAGTGTATATTTTCTAGTATCTATGTATAATATAAACAATATACCATATTTTACCGCATTATTTTATAAATGTAAATGAAAAGGGTGTTAAAAATCATATATCTATATTTCCTTATTCTCATCATAAATAATAGTTTTTTTCATACAATGAATATAAGTGATTATATAAGATAGGAGATAATTTAATGGCCCAATTCCTACAAATCGTATTCATTAATTTAGTTGTATCTTGTGATAATATTAGTATTATTGCTTTAGCCACTAATAATTTACCAAAAGACCAAGCAAAGGCTGCCCAATATATTGGTATTGGTTTATCCATGTTATGTAAAACTCTGTTTATTGGTATTGCTGGCTATTTATTTAGTATTACTTGGTTACATATTCGAATTATTGGTGGAGCTATGCTTTTATACGTTACCTTCTCCATGTTATTAGAACAAACACAACCTTCTTTAAAAGATAATAACACTATAGAAAATGATAGTTTTCTTAAAACTATTGTTTCTATTGTTATCGCTGATGTAAGTATGAGCTTAGATAATGTTATCGCAATACTTGGAATTCTTGTATTAGATGGACATCAATTAGCCTTATCCGATTATGGTCTTGTAATTAGTGGATTTATTGTTTGTTTACCAATTCTTTTATGGTTTAGTTCTACGATAACAAAATGGATGTCTAGATTTTCTATTTTAACATACCTTAGTGCTGGCTATTTAGTATTTACTGCTTGTAGTATTATTTTTGAAGATACAACTATAAAACTATTTCTACAAAGATTAAACTTTAGTTTTACTACCCCCTTAGCTATTATCTTTGGGATGCTAGTTGTTATTTATGGATTAACTACAAGTCATCATGAAGAAGAAAATCATGCACAGAATTTAAAGATATTGATAATGTATTGTGTCATTGTATTATCTTCCTTAGTTATGGTTGGAGCACTAACGTATTGGGGAAGTGATGGCGCAGTTCGTGATGAGCCCCAACATATTCAAGAAGCATATCGACTGTTACAACAGGGTATTCATTCTATTTATTTAATTGGTATGGAATCTGAAGTTTTCTGTATTAGTGCAGCAGCACTTTCTAGTATTCTTATGTACAAACATAAAAAGAAAAAATATATTTCTTTATGGTATGAGAATATAAAATATATGTTTGTATTTATAATCTTATATGTTGTTGTAGCAACAATTGGAATAACATATTCATTTACTTTAGGCACTATGCCTATACTGCAATGGCTACTATATTTTTCACTATTATCACTATTAATATTTACTTACTCCTCTATCTGTACAATGTTCTCTATGATTACTAATAGTCGTTTTTTAACTATCTCATATAGTTTATTGTTTATGTTCGTAGAAACAGCTGTCTCGGCAGTATGTATCCATCATCCATCACTTTTCCCATTAGGATCCTTATTTCCTAAATTCTCATTAAGTATGTTTGTGATAGCACCTACTACTCCACTAGATATTATTAGAATTATTACTATATCATCTTTCTATATCTTAGTTTCTAGTTGGATTGGTAGAAAATACTTTAACAAAAGAAGATGCAAAGAGTTATAACAATGACAATTACTGCATTTTAAAACCATAAAAGGAGTAGTTACCCTACTCCTTTTTGGAATGTACCCGCTATCTCTCCATCTATCAGTATTAACCCTAACCTCTCATAAAGAAATACATCCTTAACTATGATTTTATTCATATTATATATACTTTCTCTACACAATAAGAAACGATTACTTTTTTATTTTTAAATATTTCTTTAGTCCAATCGCTTCTTTTAGATTAAAATTAATTTCATCCACATCTTCCTTTAAATACTCATATTCCTCGGCCGTTACATAATCTAAAACATTTATTTTTTCCATTACTTTATTCATACTTTTTATATCTTTCTGGTAATTCAATAACGTCTTAGATTCATAACTCGCTAAGATTGCGAAAGTTGCGCTATACACTATTAGTAATCCTATATCACTTTCGTCTATATCAAATGTATGTTCATATAATGTTCTTCCTGTACTTTGACCATGCGTATAATTCTCAGATATCATACATTGAAAATATGAGTCAAATGTAGAATATTTTAATTTGAAATAATTAATATTTTTCATAATTCCCCTTCCAATGATTTCTTCTAAATATTGATAAAATATATAATTATTTTATCATTGATTGTTTAAATCTAAGATATAATTAATCCTTGCCTTTGTGGATAATGATGTCTCAGTAATTACATACTTATTCACCCCTAACATGTATTTCATTTCAGAAATATCTCTTATTAGTAATGGCAATTCATTATCTACCACATCAGATATCTGAAGATCGATAACTCTATCATATATAAAATCTGCAATCTCTCCCCGTTTAATACTTTCTATCGCTATTCTAGTAAAATATAAGTTTTCTACAAATCTGGTTTTTGTTATCCTCTTATTCCATTTTTCAATGAGTTTTGAAGTAGACTGTGTAACAGTTAAACCTTCTTCACTTATATATTCTTCATAATCATAATATACATCTTCTTTTATTGTTTCATAACTAATCATCTATTCTTCTCCAGAGAATTTTATAAAATATCTCTTTTTATTTCATCTAATTTCTTAACTACCTGTTCCATTAAATTAATAATATAATTATCATATACATTATAACTATCTACATATACTCTCATACATCCAGACAGTTTAATGGCACTTATATCCTCATCATTCTCTAATTGTTCAATTGCTTTAGTATAAGCATTATAAATATAATTTTCAGCAGAATTACGATTAATTTTAGCAACTAAATAGACCTGTTCTAAGACTATATTCATTATTCTTATTAAATCTTCATATATATTTTTTTATCATTCATTTTCATACTCCTCTACAATATATAAAAAATCATTTCTCCAACTAAATTGACCAGCATAATCTAAGCATGATTTTCCATAATTATTAATATTTTTATAATCTGATTTGCATTTTAACAAATACTTGAATGTATCCAATAATTCCTTAGTTGTTAGTTTGTTTGCTGTAATTAAGTACTGTAATGGAATAGCTCCATTTTTATCTCTACCATTTACATTAATACCTTTTTCTACTAACAGTTTAGTTACATTCAACAGATGCTCTTTATTAGGATTCCATACTGTAGAATAAAAGATATTTACTGAATTAAAAAGAAACAACAAAGTCGTTTCTTTTTAATCTAAGTTTAGTTCTTCTTGATTCATACTTCCATACTTATCTATTTCAGCTTGCCAGATTTCTTTTAAAGAATCTGTAATAACATGTCCTCTTCCTTTAGCAATTAATATAGCTGCTCTTTCATCAATTGAACGAGTAGAAGCTTCATTGATTTTTTCACTTTTACATTTCTCAACGAATGTAATAAAATCATTAGCTAATAACGTCAGTTTATTCCCCAACTCATGGTCAGAAAAATAAATTCTATGATTATCTTCAGACAACCCTATAACTATATCATTGCCAAATGAATCGCTTGCGATTGGTAGTACATCTTTATCCATATATTCTCTTAAAGTATTGGTTCTTATAAAAAAATCATAATTCATTTTAGCATTACCCAATCCATAAAAACCTTTTATATCAGAAGAAATTTTATTCATTTTAAATTTTGTATTTGGTGTTTCTCCACCATTATATTTTAGTAAAAACTTTTTATACTGTTCTGGGAAACTAAAATTATATTTATCTTCAAAAGAATTTATATTTTCTTTAACATTACTCGTATCATACTTAGATATCAACATAATTTTTCCTTGTATTCTATATAAACCCCCATATTAATTGTTGTCCAGACTTAATATATAATCTATTCTTGATTTATCTGCTAATGAGGTTTCAATAACTTCGTATTTATTTTCCTTCAACATGTATTTCATCTGATTAATATCTTCTAACAACAATGGCAGCTCTTCATTAATAATTTCAGAAACGTTTATTTCTATAACTCTATTATATATATAATCTACTATTTGTCCCCGTTTAATGCTCTCTATTGCAATATTGATGAAGTAGCAATCTGTAATAAATAAAGATTTATTTATTATTTTCCATGATTCCTCAATAATTTTTCCAGATGCTTGTGCGATAGTAAATCCATCTTCGTCAATATATTCTTGAAATCCAAAAACAACATCATCTACTAATGCTTCATGATTAATTCGTATTTTATCCATTTTTAACCTCTCTATTTCATAACAGTACTATTTGTAAAGACATTTAGGTCAATATAATGTATTAGAAATAGTTAATAATTATCAATTGCCTCTTGAAAATAATCTTCTAGAAACATATCAAAAGAATCATATCTTTCATTTAATTTCTTTTCAGATCTTTGCCAAGAAAAGACCTTTGAATTCTGATTATCATCAGTATCCATACACATTATATATTCACCAGTATCATATATTACAATTATTTTTGAACCTAAACCCAACTCACGATACCT
>JBKEBJ010000337.1:0-6631 GCA_047973105.1 Coprobacillaceae bacterium
AGAATTAGCGAAAATGATATCTGGAAAAGAGATTACGGCTGAATCTATCGAACATGCAAAAAATTTAAAAAATAAAATGTATGAATACTTATAAGCATAGACACCAAACTTAAATGTAACAGAAATGTTACTAGGAGGTGTCTATGCTTTTTAAAAAGCTAACCGTTTCCTTTGTGTTGTCGCTGTCCATAATTTTTAACATGAACATTTTATATGCACTATCCGTTATTCCTGGCGGGGATTCTATTGGGATCAATTTAGAATATGAAGGAATTGTTATTACTGGAGGTTACTCTATCACTGTAGACGAAAAGCCTTATAATCCAATGGAAGAAGGTATTGAAGTCGGTGATGTTATTTTTGAAGCAAATGGTAAACCAGTACAAACAATTGCGGAATTAATGGATGAAATAAAAGATTGTTTACTAGATGATAATGTAATGAATTTATCATTAAAACGTGGCGAAACTGTTGTGCAACAGGACATTAAAATGATGCACGATAAAGAAACTAGTCAATTTTCTACAGGATTATATGTTAAAGATTGTTTAATGGGTGTTGGGACAATGACATACTATAACCCAGAAACAAACTCATTTGGGTCCTTAGGACACGCTATGAGTGATGTGGAATTAGACGATCGAGCATTAATTAAAACAGGAACTATTTATCGTAGTACAGTTACTGGTATAAAAAAAGGCTCTGAAAATCAAGCCGGCCAAAAAATTGCTACAATAAATGATGTAGAACTTGGAGAAGTAAATGATCATAGTCAATTTGGTATCTATGGTACTTATGACAATAGTGCTATTGATACTCGTGATTTAATCGAGACTGCTAAAATTTCCGAAGTAAAACTAGGAAAAGCTTACTTTTTAACGGTTTTAGAAGGCGATGAAATTGTTGAGTGCGAAATAGAAATCACAGAATTGGCTCCTCAAAGTGAAATTGATCAAAAAGGTATTACTTTTACTATTACAGATCAAGAGGTAATAAGAAAATCAAATGGAATTGTGCAAGGAATGAGTGGTTCCCCAATCATACAGGATGGTAAACTAATCGGATGTGTAACACATGTATCTAGTACAAATCAAAATATTGGATATGGATTATATATTGAATGGATGTTAGAAATGGACGAACAAGAATAAATGGCCTTTTGGCCATTTTTCTTCTATTTACAACAATTATTTCGGAAATGTATTCGGAATCTACATATTCAGAGTTTTTATGTCGGTAATTATCTAATAGTTTAACTATTGTACAAAAAAAACAACGGTTTTTCATAAATCAGCAACACTTTTCCCAAAACTGTTTCCCTTGCGGAATTTGTATTTATATAATGTTTTTGTTGGTGAGGAGAAAACGGAGGAATATTATGGAAAAATACAAAGTATATATTTTAGAAGAGAACAAAGAATTATTGAATAATATAAAACAAAGCTTAGAAAATAGTAGTAATTTCGAAGTCATTGGAACTGCTACTACTTCAAGAGAGTGTTTAAATACATTAGCTGTAAATAGTTGTGATATCTTTATTACAAATTTAATGTTATCAAATATTGATGGAATTGGTGTTATTAGTAAATTGAAAGAAGTTAATAAAGATGCTTATAAAAAGGTTGTGTGTATTACCAATTTTACAAACGATTTAATTTGCGAAGATTTAGAAAAATTAAATGTTAATTACTGTTTTAAATCTCCATTAGATATGTCATATTTTATCAATACATTACAACGTATTATGGTTGCAACAGGTTCAAAAGAAATGATTACAAATAATGATGAATCAGAAAAATATCAAAAAGTTAAAATTGAAAATGAAATCACTGAGATTCTTCATGAAGTAGGAATCCCTGCTCATATTAAAGGATATATGTATTTAAGAACAGCGATTTTAACTACATATTATAATATCGAAATTTTAGGTCAAGTTACAAAAGTTTTATATCCAGATATTGCTAGACAATATAACACAACTTCTTCACGTGTGGAAAGAGCAATTCGTCATGCTATTGAAGTGGCATGGAATCGTGGGAATACAGATGCGATTGACGATATCTTCGGATATACAGTTAGTGCAACAAAATCTAAACCAACGAATTCTGAATTCATTGCAATGATTGCAGATAAATTACGTTTAGCGCATAAAACAGTTAACGCAAGTAGACATAATTTCCTATAATTATATCACTAATTTTATGATAGAATAAAATATAAGTGAGGTGGTTTCTATGCAAGTTGTATTTCATATTGATTTAAATGCTTTCTTTGCTAGTGCAGAGACATCTATTCATCCTGAACTTGCAGGAAAACCATTAGTTATATCTCGTAGTTCTAAACGAAGCATAGTGACTACTGCTTCTTATGAAGCTAGAAAATATGGTATCCATTCAGCAATGCCACTATTTAAAGCATTAGAATTATGTAAAGACTTAGTTGTTCGACCAGGTAATTATGAGTTATATCGTCGATTATCAAATGAATTCTTTGGTATTGTTGCTACATATAGTGATAAATTAGAAGTTGCAAGTATAGATGAGTGTTTTGTAGATGTGACAGATGTTGTGAAAAAGAGACAAATTCATCCAAAAGACTTGGCTAAAGAAATCCAGGATGATGTTTATCAAAAAATGCATCTACAAACATCCATTGGTGTTGCTCCTAATAAATTCCTAGCTAAGATGGCTAGTGATATGAAAAAACCTATGGGTATTACTATTATTACTAGATCCAATTTAAAAGAAAAACTATGGCCCTTAGAAATTAAAGATATGTTTGGGATTGGTAAAAAAACACAACCCAAACTAATTGATGCAGGTATTAAAATAATAGGGGATATAGCCAATTATGATAATTATCCAAAACTTCGTGAAATCTATGGTAAAAATGCATTATTGTTGTATCGTAAAGCGAATGGCATTGATAATTCTAAAGTTAACAATTCTAGAAACCAATTAAAATCTGTCGGCAATTCAACAACTTTAGATAAAGATACAACCGAAGAGGAAGAATTAAAAGAAGTACTTAAACACTTATCTAAACAGGTTTCTAGCCGTGCTATGAAACGTGATTTGATATCTAATAGTATTTCCATTACGATAAAATTCACTAGATTTGAGAGCATTTCAAGGCAAACAATCATTAATAAATACGTAAATGATTATGAAACCATTCTTTCAACTGCTAAAATGTTATTTGATGCTAATTATAATGGAAAACCAGTGCGTTTATTAGGAGTTAGTTTAAATAATGTTATTGAAAAATCGCAACATAAAGAACAAATTTCATTATTTGATACTATAGATAATGAAGAAGATATAGAACCAAAAAGTGACATAAATAGTCTTATAAATAAAATTAATGATGAATTACATATAGAAGGTGTAAAAAAAGCTTCAGAGATGATACCTAAAAAAGAAATTCAAAAAAAATATATTGAAGAAGACGAATAAATATAATTAAAACTCATACGTTATACAAGTGGAGGTATAGCATATGAGTTTTTTTTAAGCAAAATTTAATAGTAAAAAAGTATTGATACATATCTTTGCAGCATCATTGTTTGGGTTTGGGATTATTTTTGGAAGTATATACTATTTTTATGGATGGTCAAGTATTGTAGAGACATTAAGAAAGTTGTTTTTCATTAGTAGAGAAGCGCATGTCAATGATTATAATCTTTACATATTAATAACAAGTATATACATTTTAGGGTCTTTATTTGTCAGTACTAGTTTTCTAGGGATTATATTTAATAGTTTCATTATTTTTACAAAAAGTATGCAAATAAGCATTGCAACAATTTACTTGTTTGGAGAAATGCAATTATCTGCAGCAGAAATATTTACTTGTTATTTACCACAAATGATAATAGAAGTTATTTTAATTTATGTGATTAGTATTATTACATTAAAATTATCATTAAATTCTTTCATGGTTTCATTTGTCGTCCAAGATAATTTTAATAGTAAAAAAATAATAAATTATATATTAGATTATTTAATAATAATAATGGTTATATTAACGGTATCAATGTTGTTTAGAGTATATCTAATTTAAATTAGCATCTTTTTACCATTTTTCTAGGATTATGTTATAATAGAGTAGGTGATACTATGAAGAACAGGGATGCTTTAAGAGAGTATAAACAATACTTAATTGTTGAAAAAGGAGTTAGTAAAAATACAATATTAGCGTATATGCGTGATTTAATAGATTATACTAATTTCCTTGGTGAAAATAGAAGTATTGATAAAATTGAAAATACAACGATTAAAGATGTAGAAGCCTATATTAAATCTTTACACTCTAAAGTATCTAGTAGAACTGTTTCTAGACGTATTGTATCATTAAGAAATTACTATGTGTTTTTAACCAAAGAAAATATTTTAGAAAAGAATATCATGAGTCATTTTGATTTACCTAAAACAAAACAATATTTACCAACAGTTTTATCTGAAGAAGAGATTCGTGAAGTGTTGGATAGTATTGAAGTTGTTGACCCTATTTCCAGTCGCAATCGATGTATGATGGAATTATTATATGCTACTGGAGTACGAGTATCAGAATTAACTGCCCTAACTTTAGCACAGATTAATGTTAATATGCAGTATATTAAAGTTATCGGTAAAGGTAATAAGGAACGTTTAGTTCCAATGACACCATATGTTAGTCAAATGATTAAGAAATATTTAGAAAAAGATAGAGAATTTTTCTTACCTAATCTAGATAGTTCATATGTTTTTCTGACAAAAAAAGGTAAGCCATTAACTCGTGAACACGTTTATCAAATTGTTCAAAAAGTAGCAGATAATTGTGATGTTAACAAACATTTTTCACCACATTCTTTGCGACATACTTTTGCAACACATTTATTAGAAAATGGAGCTGATTTACGTTCTATTCAAGAGTTATTAGGACATAGTGATATAAATACTACAACAGTATACACACATATATCAAACAAGAAATTGCAAAAAGAATATCAGCAATTTCACCCTAGAACAAAAAGGAAGGATACATAATATGAGATATAATCGAGTTTTTTTAATTGTTTTAGATTCTTTAGGAATTGGAGAGGCCAAAGACGCAGCAGACTATGATGATATTGGCACTAATACTTTAGGCCATATTTGTGAGGCCATGAATGGCTTAAATGTACCTAACCTAGAGGGTTTAGGTTTAGGTAGCTTAGGTCAATTTAAAGGTATTTATCGTTTAAAAAGACAATTGGCTTACACAACACGTTTACATGAAGTTTCTAATGGAAAAGACACTATGACAGGGCACTGGGAAATGATGGGAATAAAAACAGAAACACCATTCATTACCTTTACTGAAACAGGTTTCCCAGATGAATTTATTTCATTATTTGAAGAAAAAACAGGGCGTAAATGTATTGGGAATAAAGCAGCTAGTGGAACAGAAATTTTAGATGAATATGGTGAACATCAAATTAAGACAGGCGATTGGATTGTTTATACTTCTGCAGATTCAGTTTTCCAAATTGCAGCTAATGAAGAAGTAATTCCTTTAGAGGAACTATATAAAGCATGTGAAATTGCTAGAGAAATTGCAATGGACGATCGCTGGTTAATTGGAAGAGTTATTGCTAGGCCATATGTAGGTAAAAAAGTAGGGGAGTTTACTCGTACTTCAAATCGTCATGATTGGGCTTTAGCGCCATCTTCTAAAACTGTTTTAGATTCTTTGAAGGATAATGGTTTAGATGTTATTGGAATTGGTAAAATCCCAGATATATTTGATAACCAAGGTATTACTAGAAAAATTAAAACGATCAGCAATAAAGATGGTATGGAAAAAACTATTGAATTAGCCAAAGAAAAATTTAAAGGTTTAGCATTTTTAAATTTAGTTGATTTTGATGCGGTATATGGGCATCGTAGAGATCCTATAGGTTATGGTAAAGCGATTGAAGAATTTGATCAACAATTAGAAGTGTTGTTATCTGAATTAAGCGATGATGACTTAATTATGATTACTGCGGATCATGGGAATGATCCAACTGCTAAAGGTACCGATCATACTCGAGAATTAGTTCCATTAATTGTATACAATAAAATGTTACAAGTTCCTGAACATTTAGATGATAAAGAATCGTTTGGTGTTATTGGTGCAACAATTGCGGAAAACTTTGATGTCGAAAATCCAGGTATTGGAGAATCAATTTTAAGTAGAATTGATTAACGGTACAAATATGAACATGACTGAAAAACAAAAGAAAGTATTATTATATTCATTAGGTGCATATACTATTGGCGGATTCTTATTTGCAGTTGGCGTTATGTTAGAAACAACAGTTGCATTAATTACGTTTTACTTTATTGGAATTGCTATGGTGATAGCTGGTATTCTAGCATTATATAATAATTACAAATTAGAGAAGCAAACAAAACTATATTTATATTTATCATTTATAGGCTTGTTATTATTCATATTATTTACTATATTATTAATAACTCAAATAACAGGTGTTTAATAAAAATGGACTCTTTAAATAATCATGGGGTTTTTAGAAATTAACCTTTAAAAATTCATGGGGTTTGAAGAGTCGAAAGGGAGTGAAAATTTCACTCCCTTTCATTCTGTCTAGATTTGTTTACTTTAT
>JBKEBJ010000338.1:0-3136 GCA_047973105.1 Coprobacillaceae bacterium
ATAAAGTAAACAAATCTAGACAGAATGAAAGGGAGTGAAATTTTCACTCCCTTTCGACTCTTCAAACCCCATGAATTTTTAAAGGTTAATTTCTAAAAACCCCATGATTATTTAAAGAGTCATATTTATCATAAATAAGTTTTAATCCTTTAAAAGTTAAATCAGGATCATAAACATCTATAGCATCAGTTTCATTAAAAATAATACGACCTAAACCACCAGTAGATATTACTTTTAATGGTTTTCCATAGCTTTCTTTAATGCTATTGATAATATTTTCTGTTAAACCAATATAGCCATAAACAATACCTGCCTGCATTGATGTAACTGTATCACGAGCTATAATTTCTTTTGGTTTTGTAATTTCAATTTCGGGTAGTTTCGCTGCTTGTGAAGATAATGCATTACTACTAATTCCAATACCAGGTGCTGTAGCACCACCAATAAATTCACCATGTTCAGTAATGACATCAAAGGTAGTAGCAGTTCCAAAATCAATTACTAGACAAGCACCACCATGAATATAGTATGCACCAGCAGCATCAACTAAACGATCCGCACCTAATGTTTTCGGGTTATCAATTTTAATTGAAATACCTGTCTTTATGCCTGGTCCAATGATAATTGGATCTTTTTTCATATATTTTTTTATTGAATTATTAAATGAATACATAATTTTAGGAACAACACTAGCAATAATAACATTCTCAATTTCCTCAGTTTTAATATTAGAAGCTGTTAAGAAACTTAGTAACATAAAACCATATTCATCAGAAGTTCTTTGTAATTTAGTAGTCAGACGATAATTGCCAACTATTTGATTTCCATCAAATAAACCTAATGTAATATTTGTATTTCCAATATCAACAACAATCAACATTACTTATCACCTCTAATTTTCATTAATGTTAATAAAATCTCTTTACTTAATTCATCTTTAGACATTAATTCTTTTTCTTCTAATCCATTCTCACTTATAAAAGTCACTTGATTAGTATCCGTTTTAAAACCAGCACCAGCAGTTGTTAAATTATTAGCAACTAATAAATCACAATTTTTATTTTTAAACTTTTCACTAGCATATTTTTCTAAGTTTTCTGTTTCCATTGCAAAGCCACAAAGGATTTGTTTTGATTTATGCGCACCTAGAAAGGCTAAAATATCCTCGTTTTTATTTAGTGTAACTGATATTTCATCTGTTGTTTTCTTGAACTTTTGTTCATTTATTTCAGAAAAACGATAATCACTTACGGCAGCTGCTTTAATAATATAGTCTTGTTTTTCATATATTTTTTTAACTTCTTCAAACATTTCATTAGCACTAGTAATAGCAATATGTTTAACACCATAAGGAACCATTAAAGTAGTAGGTCCACTAATTAAAGTGACTTCTGCACCTAATTGATATGCCTTTTTAGCTAAAGCATATCCCATTTTACCACTAGAATGATTTGTTATATAACGAACCGGATCCATTGCTTCTTGCGTAGGACCAGCAGTTACTAAAACTTTTTTTCGATGTAGTGGTTTGGGTTCTAAACAATATTCAATCATTTCTAAAACATCTTCTGGATCTGCCAGTTTTCCACGACCAACATCACCACAAGCTAATAGTCCAGCACTTGGTTCTACAAAAGAAATACCATAACTTAAACATCTTTCAATATTACGTTGGGTTGCTAAGTTATCATACATTTTAGTATTCATAGCTGGAGCGATTAGTTTTTTACATGTCGCTGCTAAAAAGGTTGTAGAGAGCATATCATCAGCTATTCCATTAGCAATCTTAGCAATACTATTTGCACTTGCTGGAGCAATAACAAAACAATCGGCTTTTTTAGCTAATTCAATATGTTGAATACTACCACGTTTTCCTTCATTAAAAATATCACTAATAACAGGTTTCTTTATTAATGATTCAAAAGTTAATGGAGAAATGAATTTTGTAGCACTCTCACTCATAATTACTTCTACATCATAATCTAATTTAACTAAACTACTTACTAAAGAGGCTGCTTTATAGGCAGCAATACTTCCTGTAACACCAACAATAATATTCTTTTTCATTTCTTTCACCTACTTTGCGACTTTTATTAAAACTTTACTAACAAGGACTGCAACAATCGTACCAACAACAGCCTCCAAAATACCTTGTGTAGTTACAATGGTAATTAAATAGGGTAATAATTCTTGAAAATTCTTTCCTATAGCTGTTGCATAAGAATCACCAAATAATAAATAAATCCCACCCAATACTAATACAGTATTTGTAATAGCACCAATAAAGGAACTAACGGACATACTTAGGATTTCATTACATTTTGTCGTTTTCAATTTTTCAAAAATGAATCCGGCAACAAATCCAATTAGTATTCTAGGAACAATTGCAATAATTGCGCTCATAATACTACCACTAATGAAAGGTGAAAAGACAAATGAGGTGATGGTTGGATTAATCGTATTATAGATTAATGAACTAAGTCCAAATACGAGTCCAATCATAGCACCACTCTTTTTACCTAAAACAATTCCAGCAATGATTACTGGAATGTGCAATGTGGTTGCACGTAAAGGGCCAATGGGAATATATCCCAGAAATGGAACAAAAATAAGTAACATTTCAATAGCGATAAATAACGCGTGCAAAACCATGTTTTTTGTTTTACTTTGATTCATAAATTCCTCCACTCCCGTTTCTTTAAGAATACGGTGTATATTTTATTTGTTATTTTAGAATAGTGTACATAGTTAATGCAATTGTCATTACTAATTATTCCCAAATAACAAAGTCATTATATCTTTTTATTATAAAAAAAACAATCCAAACTATTTATATTTTTATGATATAGTATAAATGAGGTGAAATATATGAAGGTAGCAGTATTATTTAAAGATGGTTTTGAAGAAATAGAAGCATTGAGCGTTGTTGATGTTTTACGTCGAGCGAATGTTTCATGCATGATGGTAGGGATGGATACAATGGAAGTTACTAGCAATCATAATATTACAATACAAATGGACCAAACATTCGATTCCTCTATTTCAAAAGTAGACATGATTGTTTTACCAGGTGGTATGCCAGGTGCTAAAAATTTGAAAGATGACTCTCGAGTAATTGCTTTATTACAAGACTTTC
>JBKEBJ010000389.1:0-1648 GCA_047973105.1 Coprobacillaceae bacterium
ACTTGAGAGAGCATGGAAGTATAACACAAAAAGAAGCAATAAGAGAATTTGGATTAACGTGTTTTACTGCAAGAATTAGTGATCTAAGAAAGACACATAATATTCAAGACAAGTATATAGAAGTGAAAACTAGACAGGGAAAAAAAACAAGAGTAAAGCGCTACTTTTTGGTTAATGAAGATGCAGAATTGCATAGTTGAAGTAGACAAAATAAGATCATACCAAACTTTAGTTTATAAGAATGGGAATAAAACATTTAAGAAGAAAGCATATACACAATATGAGCGAGTTATAGCCTTACAGATAGGTGGAATTAAGCCGATAAGGGGAAATACACCTATTGAGGTTAAACTCGTGTTTAGAAGCCACTATAAAGTGATAGGCGATGCAGATAACATCACAAAACCTATCTTGGATATATTGCAAAATAATGGCAAGTTTGAGAACGATCGACAGATAGTAGATTTACATATTATAAAACTGTTTGGATATAAAACAAGCAGCATAGAAATAGAAATAAAGGAGTGTGATTAAGTGAATGAAGTAGGTTATATAAAACTTTACAGGAAGATTAAAAACTCTCCTATTTGGGCAGATCCATTCAAATATAAATTATGGAATTTATGTCTTATGAAAGCTACTCACACAGAGCAAAAATATTTGATTGGAAACAGTGTAATTACACTAAACAAAGGACAGTTTGTTACAGGTAGAAATGCATTAGAAAGTGAGTTTAATGATGGTGCATCAAAGAAAAATACGATTGATGGACTTACACTCATGAGGTGGTTAGATTTGTTCGCAGATTTGGAAATGTTGAACATCAAGAAAACTAACAAATATTCAGTAGTAACCGTGAATAATTGGAGTAAATATCAGATTGACGAACAACAAGCGAACAACAAGCGAACATCAACTGAACATCAACTGAACACAAACAAGAATGTAAAGAATGTTAATAATGATAAAAATGAATTAAAAGAAAGAGAGAAAGAAAAGTACGGAATATTTGAAAACGTACTTCTCACCTCCCTTGAATATGAAAAGGTCTGTTACATAAAAGCTGAAGAAATTATCGATAGTCTTTCAAGCTATATTGAATCAAAAGGAAAAAGTTATAAGTCACATTATGCAACAATTATAAATTGGGCTAAACGTGATGGTTTAGTAAGTGATCTAACTATCAAAGGAATGCAAGATCATTTCAAGAGCAAGAAAGATGACAGATTCAAAGATGACAGATTCAAAGATGACGCAAATCAAAACAGACAAAAATTATTGAGTGAAATAAGCAAAATGAAATCACAGTTAAGTGATCAGGAAGGAAAATGACATGAAAGGTTATAAAGGATTTAATGAGGATTTAACTTGTAGAGGTTTTAAATATAAAGAAGGAGAAACATATGAGCAAAAGGAAACTCCTGAAGCTTGCGAAACTGGATTTCACTTTTGTGAATATCCGTTAGATGTGTTTAGCTATTACAATCCAACAATCAGTAAGTTTCATAATATTGAAGCATTAGGAAAAATATCAACTGATTCTGACGATTCGAAAGTAGCAACTAATAAGATTAAGATTGGTGCCGAAGTAAACCTAATGGAAATTGCTAAGGCTAGTATTGAGTATATTACTAGCAGAACAAAAAAG
>JBKEBJ010000467.1:0-7285 GCA_047973105.1 Coprobacillaceae bacterium
GTGGGTATTAAACTATTTATTATTTGAAATATACAAAATGAGTTATGATATGTGTAAAACTAAATTGTCAATCAAGGTATTATCTATTATCTTTATTGTAATTCCACTTTTGATGATGTTAGGAATCTATTTTATATTACCAATGATATTTGGTATTAATATCATTTTGTTAGGTATATTTATGATTATTAGAACGATTAGAAGGTTATTAAAACAAAAATAGACTCTTTGAGTCTATTTTAATAAAGATGAGATATCTTGTAATAAAGTATCTTTTTTACCAGCAACTAAAGAATGATAATATTCTTCGAATAATACAACAAGGCCTGCTAAGATAGTTTCCTCTTTAGAAGAAATACCATCATTAATGATTTGTTTTAGTTCATCTGAACTAGCACCATGTAATTTTTGCATTAAAGCTGCTCTAATATCCAATTTCATCACCCCTTTTGAATTAGTATGGGGAATTCTTATCATTTTATACATAAGGAGTTATTTATGGAAATACGTGAAATACTATTGAAAGAACAAATTGTTCCATATGAATTACATATAAAAAATAATAAGCGATGTTATTTACGTATTAAAGAAGGAAAATTAGTTATTACTTCTTCTCCATATTTTAGTATACGTGATATTGAACAATTAATTTATAAACATCAAGATTATATACTAAAACATATAAAAAATTATGAACCCCAAGCATTGTATCAAGCTGGCGGATATGTATATATTTTTAATGTTAAGTATGAAATTATACTACGAGATATGAATAAAAGACAATGTGGTATACATGGAAATTCTATATATGTATATCATCATAATATTCAAGATACAATAGAGCGATATTTAAAACAATTATTGTTTGATTATAGTGAAGAATATATTTTCCATCACCAAACAGTAGTTACAAGAATACCAGAAATAACAATACGAAAGATGAAAAGTCGTTGGGGATCTTGTTTTACAACGAAAAATAAAATATCTCTTAATCTAGCTTTAATACATTTAGATAAGGATTTGATAGATTATGTCATACTCCATGAGCTATGTCATTTTCTACAAGCAAATCATTCCCCATTATTTTATCAGGAAATCGCTAAGCATATGCCAGATTATAAACAAAGAATACAACGATTAAAGGAGACTACAATATGATTACCTCTGTAAATAATGCAACAATAAAAGAATTAGTGAAATTAAAACAAAAAAAATATCGTGATGAAACAGGTTATTATCTAGTTGAAGGGGTGCATTTAGTGGAAGAGGCCATAAATGCAAAACAAGCAATTATTTTAATTAGTACAAAAGAAATAAAAAGTGATTTAGAGGTTCTAGTAGTAAGTGAAGAAGTAATGAAAAAAATAGCCTTTACTAAACAACCACAATCGGTAATGGCTAAATGTAAAATAGTAAAGAAACAAATGCTTATCGAAACGAATCGATATTTGTTACTAGACTCTTTACAAGATCCAGGTAATGTCGGGACACTTATTCGAACAGCTTTAGCTTTTGGCATTAAACAAGTCATTTTGTCACCAACATGTGTAGATATTTATAATGATAAAGTATTACGATCAATGCAGGGGGCTAATTTTTATATTTCATGTATATATCAAAAATTAGAAGAAGTAATCCCTGTTTTACAAAATAATAATGTATATGTGGTAGGAAGTGCTTTAGAGAATGGAACAGCCATTGAAACTATTATCCCTAATCAAAAAATGGCATATATCGTTGGCAATGAAGGAAATGGGATGCGTAAAGAAATTATGAGTATTTGTGATCATTTAGCGTATATTCCTATCTCCAATATAGAATCGTTAAATGTTGCGGTTGCAGGCAGTATTATGATGTACTATTTTAAGGAGAAATAAAAAATGAGTGTAGATGTAACAATTAAACAAAAAGGAATGTTTAAAAAGGCGTTATCAATGCAAGACTTTTTAGGAAATACTTTTAAATACGGAGTGTTAAGGGCAAATATTATCGACTTTGATAAACGAGATGAAGAAGGCTTTATCCTATATAACCCAAACGCAATTGCTAGAGGGATATATGTGACATATGCAGAAGGTAACAAGAGTACCGTTAGTTTATCATTATCTTTATTTACAAGCGATAGAGAGGTTGATGAATTCTATGATTTAATTATTCATCTTTGTGATATTTGGAAAACCAATGTATTTGAACAAGATGGAACACAGTATAGGATAAGTGATATTAAAGAACAACGTATTAATATTAAAAATACATGTTTATCCTCTTTAGAGGAGTTTCTAACTAAATATCAAGGATATATGATTTTTGGAGCATATAATCCTATAAGTATAGATCAAGAAGTAGCAGATATGTTACTAGAAAAGAAAGATTTAAAAGTATTAGGGGAGTATCTACATACTCTTCAAAAACAAGATGTCTATTATGCAAGACCTAGCTTTTATCAAGGAGAAAAAGGGATTTTTGGAATATACACACTAACTGAAGATTGTGATAGTGTATTTCCGATAGAACCAATGATTCCCTTTGGTATGAAAGATCCTCAAACAGGAGGAAAACTCGAAGTGAATCATTGGTACTTAGGTGTTTATTCCATTAGTGAGGAAAAAATACTTGGACAGATAGATTATTTTAAATTTGTAGAATATGTCAAATTAGAAGAGCAATCTAAATATGATGCTAGAACTAATATTCTTAAGGGGTTAGATATCAAACATTTAAAAGATATGTTAGAAAACTGTGAACAAATTGTTTTATAAAAAATACACTTGTTTTTCTATTTAGATTTGTTATAATTAGTTGATATAAAGCGATGATAAGGAGTAGTAAATATACCCTATGTTGAAGAGAGGAAAGCGGTGCTGAAAGCTTTCTACATAGCTATATGGAATTCACCTTGGAGTGCGACTAATCCCCGCCGTATAACTACGTTACAGTAAATTAAGAGCATAATAATGTTAATTATTATGAATTAGGATGGTACCGCGATTTAATCGTTCCTATTTATTAGGAGCGATTTTTATATTATAGGAGGAAATTATGGAAAATAAGTTGATAGAAATAAAAGCAGAAGCTTTATCCAAATTAGAAACTTGTGCAAATTTAAAAGATCTTAATGATTTGCGTGTTTTATATTTAGGTAAAAAGGGTCCTATTCAAGAAGCAATGAAAGCAATGAAAGATATGGAACCAGAAGCAAGAAAAACATTTGGTCAAGTATCAAATCAAGTAAAACAAGAAATTACTAACGCTGTTGAAGAAAAGAAAGTAGCGTTAGAAGAACAAGCAATCTTAGATAAAATTAATGAAGAAAGTATTGATATTACATTACCTAGTTATAAATTGGAACATGGAACATTACATCCATTAACTAGAATAGTGAATGAAATGGAAGAATTATTTCTAGGAATGGGATATCAAGTAGCCGAAGGACCAGAAGTAGAAAAAGATTATTATAACTTTGAATTAATGAACTTGCCTAAAAGGCACCCTGCTAGAGATATGCAAGACACTTTTTATATTGATGAGAACTGGTTATTGCGTACCCATACATCACCAGTACAAGCAAGAGTAATGTTAGATTCTAATGGAGAGGGACCTATTAAAATTATTTGTCCAGGTAAAACATATCGCCGTGATGATGATGATGCTACACATTCACATCAATTCATGCAATGTGAAGGATTGGTTATAGATAAAAATATAACAATGGCTGATTTAAAAGGAACATTAGAAATATTCGCTAAGAAGATGTTTGGTGAAAAACGTGCAATTCGTTTACGACCATCATATTTCCCATTTACAGAGCCTTCAGTAGAAGTAGATATCTCTTGTCATAATTGTAATGGTAAAGGATGCTCGATGTGTAAACATACAGGCTGGATTGAAATCTTAGGTGCTGGAATGGTAAACCCTAGAGTATTAGAAATGTGTGGATACGATCCTAAAGTATATCAAGGATTTGCATTTGGGATTGGAATAGAACGTGTTGCGATGTTACGTTATGGTATTGATAACATACGTGATTTTTACACATCTGATTTACGTTTTTTAAATCAGTTTGTAAGGAAGGAGTTATAATATGGAAGTAAGTTTACAATTATTAAATTCATATATTAAAATAGATGATCAAGATCCAAATGAATTAGCTGATAAAATAACAGCAGTTGGATTAGAAGTAGAAGGAATTCAAAAACTAGCTAAAGGAACAGATTTAGTAGTTGGTTTAGTTAAAGAATGTTATGATCACCCCGATTCAGATCATTTACATGTATGTCAAGTAGAAATAGAACCAGGAAAAATTGTTCAAATTGTTTGTGGAGCACCTAATGTTGCTACAGGACAAAAAGTAATTGTCGCAAGACCTGGATGTGATTTTGGAGAAGGATTTGTTATTCGTCAAAGTAAAATTCGTGGTGAAGAATCTAATGGAATGATTTGTTCATTACTAGAATTAGGAATAGATGGCAGATTCTTAGACGAAGAACAAAAGGCGGGAATTGAAGTATTAGCAGAAGATGCTCCAATTGGAGCAGATGCTCTAACATATTTAGGTTTAAATGATACAATATTAGATATTGGACTAACACCTAATAGAACAGATTGTATGGCAATGAAATCACTAGCCTATGAAGTAGGAGCTATTTTACATCGTGATGTAACTTTACCAGTAATTACGCCAACTGGAAAAGAGGGCAGTGATATTTCCATTACTGTAGAAACAGATTTATGTCCTTTCTTTGGTGCTAAATTAGTAAAAGGGGTAGTTACTAAAGAATCACCACAATGGTTAAAAACAGCGCTAATGGCTAGTGGAATTAAACCAGTGAATAACATTGTTGATATTTCTAACTATGTCATGTTAGAAACAGGGCAACCAATTCATATGTATGATTATGATAAATTACAGAAAAAAGAGTTTGTTATTAAAACAGGTTTTGATTGTAAAAAAACATTGTTAGATGGTGAAGAATACAAAATAGAACCAGAAGATATTAGTGTATCAACTGATGGTGATATTGGATGTATTGCAGGGGTTATGGGAAGTGATGATACTAAAATAGATGGTGCAACAAAAAATATCGTGATTGAGGCAGCTACTTTTGATGGAGCAACATTACGCCACAGTGCTAGAAGATTGAATCTATTAACAGACGCTTCTTCTCATTATATTAAAGGCGCATTAGATACTGCAAATACAAAAGAAGTATTAGAAAGATGTGCTAATTTACTAGAATCACTAGCAGATGCTAGTGAAATATACACTTCTGTTACAACTGAATTAAATATTATACCTAAAGTTGTTACATTAACAACAGATAGAACAAATGGATTGTTAGGTACAGATCTTAAAACTTCACAAATAAAAGAAATATTTGATGCATTAAAGTTTGATTATACGGAAAGTGATAATACATTCACTGTTAATGTTCCAACATATCGTAATGATATTACAATGGAAGCAGATTTGATTGAAGAAGTTGCTCGTATGTATGGATATAATAATATTCCTTCTACATTACCAGTAATGGATATGACAATAGGATCTCGTAATCTGGTTCAAACAAAACGTTTAGAAATTAAAAATACGTTAAAAGACTTAGGACTACATGAAACGGTTACTTATACGTTAACAGGTGGGAACTTTGTTGATGATTTTAACTTGTTCCATACTTCTAATACTGTTTCTTTAGCTTCTCCATTAGGTGAAGAACGTAGTGTTACAAGAAAAAGTGTCGTAGGATCATTGTTACAAGCCATCCATTATAATCAAGCGCATAACAATAAAGATGTTAATATCTTTGAAATATCTACAACATATAGCCAAGAACAAGAAATTCAAACACTTACAATAGCTTGTACAGGAGAATATCATAGTTTAGCGTTTAAACAAATTAGTTATCAAGCAGATTACTATTTAGTAAAAGGGTTTGTGGAAACAATATTCAAAGATTTAGGTATTGAAGAATCTCGTTATAAATTAGTAAGAGTAAATCAAGAAGATAAGAATTATCATCCTGGTCGTAGTGCTTATATTATGATGGGGAAAGAAATTGTTGGAGTGATTGGTTCTATTCACCCATTAATGGAAAAGAAATACGAAGTAAAAGATGTATATGTTGTAGATTTAAACATATCGAAATTATTGGATTTAAAAACAAAGAAAACATCTTTTGAACCAATTCCAATGTATCCATCTGTTACTAGAGATATTGCTTTAGTTATGGATCGTGAAATCTTAACATATGATATTATTAGAAAAATCAAACAAGCGAGTAAACAATTAGTAAAAGAAGCTAAGATTTTTGATGTTTATGAAGGGGAGCACATAGAAAAAGGAATGAAGTCTGTTGCAATTTCATTAACTTTCCAAGACCCTAAACAAACATTAAAAGATGATATCATTAACGATGCTATGAAAGTCATTTTAGAATCTTTAGAAAAAGATTTTAATGCTGTATTAAGAGGATAATCTAAAACCTGTCAAATGACAGGTTTTTCTTCATTATAAATATGTTATACTATTCTACATAGGAGAATTTATGAAAAATATTGCGATTATTTATCATTCAGGTACAGGGGTTACAAAAAGAGTAAGTGAGGAAATAAAGAAACAATTAATGACTACTTTTAAAGTATCAATTTTTTCTGTAGAAGAAATAGATGATACATTTGATATCAATATATTTGATAGTTTAGTTATTGGATTTCCTGTTATTCATACGCATCCTTCTAAGAGAATTTTATCCTTTATTAATAATCTATCAGCACTTGATAAAAAGATGCCTGCTTACATTTTTACTACTTGTGGTTGGTATTCAGCGAACACTATACGAATATTTTCTAAATATTGTATTGATAAAAATATTATTCCTATACAATCAAGAGTATTTTGGGGTTGCCTAGCAAGTGATGGTTCCTTATTAGCACCAAGAATTAAGTCCTTTTTTACTTTTCGTAAGAAAACGAAAGAATTAATTTTTAAGGACATACAAAGGCTAAAAGGTTTATTGAATACTAATGAAGTGAAATTACAAATACCTAGATTTAAAGTATATAGTATTTTAAATTATCCAAATAAATATGTTGGTAATAAATATATACACCCAATATATTTACACCAAGAAAAGTGTATTAAATGTAATATATGTGTTAGAAATTGCCCAAGTAAAGCACTACTTTTGAATGAAAAGAAATATCCTGTATTTTATAAAGAAAAATGCGAAACCTGTTATCGTTGTATTCATTATTGTCCAAATAAAGCATTATCTTTATCAAAAACAAA
>JBKEBJ010000016.1:0-4296 GCA_047973105.1 Coprobacillaceae bacterium
ACTATGGTATGTCTAGGTGAAACAATGTTAGGAAAAGCTAAAAATCGTCAAGAAGCAAAAGAAATGTTAGAAAATCAATCAGGAAAGTTACAAACAGTATATACAGCAATCGCAATATTTGAAGATAATCAAGTAAAAACTTATTGTGATAAAGCAGATGTGTGGTTTAAAAAATTAAATACTAAAGATATTGAAGAATATTTGGATACAGAAGAATGGATAGGTAAAGCAGGTGCATACGCTATTCAAGGAATAGGTAATATATTGGTAGAACGTATTTCTGGCGATAAAGAAACAATTATTGGATTACCTGTACGAATCATTGAATCCTATTTGCATAGTAAAAAGTAAGGTGGTGAAATAATGAAAGAATTAACATCTTTAAAGAATATTGGGCCAGAAGTGGCTAAACAACTAATAGCAGTAGAGATACATAATTTAGAAGAACTAAAGGCGGAAGGCGCAAAAGGTGCTTGGTTAAAAATAAAAGCTATTGATGATTCGGCATGTATTCATCGTTTATACTCTTTTCAAGGAGCGATTTATGGAATACCAAAAAAAGAATTATCAATTGAAGAAAAAGAAGAACTTAAACAATTTTATAATATGAATAAATAGTATTTGTATAATGTATAAATATTGATGATATATTTACAATAATTAATAGTTTATGAAGTTTTATTATAGATAGTGTATAAACAATATTAACTACATTTTTACAATAAAATTGAATAAATAAGAGAAATAGGCTATCTTTACAAAAGAGAAGTATCAAAGATAGTCGTTTTTGATAGAAATAATGTAAACGGTATCATATTTTTGTTGAGTTTTATACGTAAAAAAATTATAATGTATCTATGGAGGTTTGTTTTATGGGTGAAAATATAAAGAAGATTGCTTTACTAACAGCTGGGGGAGATTGTCCTGGTTTAAACGCTGTTATTAGAACAATCACAAAGGCAGCAATTGAGGAGTACGGATATGAAGTTATCGGATATGTTTATGGGTATCGTGGCTTATATCAAAACAATTTCATTGAATTAACAGTAGATAAAGTAGAGAATATTTATAAAGATGGTGGAACCATTCTTTTTAGTTCTAACAAAGATAACCTATTTGATTATTTGGTGGATGATGGAAAAGGTGGAAAGATAAAGAAAGATGTATCCGACGTTGGAGTTGAAAATCTTAAAAAAGAAGGTGTCGATGCTTTAATTGTTTTAGGTGGAGATGGGTCATTAACAAGTGCTCGTGATTTTTCAAGAAAAGGTGTTAATGTTATTGGTGTCCCTAAGACTATGGATAACGATTTACCTAGTACCGATTTAACATATGGATTTATCAGTGCAATGTCTGTAGGAACAGAGTTTATTGATCGTTTAAATACAACAGCGAAATCACATCATCGAGTTATCTGTTGTGAGTTAATGGGTAGAGATGCTGGTTGGATTGCATTATATGCAGGAATGGCAGGAAATGCATCATGTATCTTAATACCAGAAATTCCATTTACTATTGATAACATCGCTAAACATGTAGCAAAAAGAGATGAGGAAGGATATCCTTACACAGTAATAGCAGTTGCTGAAGGTGCCAAATATGCAGATGGTACAAAAGTAATTGGTAAGATTGTAGAAGATAGTCCAGATCCGATTCGATATTCTGGATTAGCTGCTAAAGTAGCTGATGATTTAGAAGCAGTAATTCCTAATCATGAAGTACGTTCTGTAAATCCGGGACATATTATTCGTGGAGGAGATATTCAAGCATACGATCGTATTTTAGCGATTCGTTTTGGTGTTAAAGCTTGCGATATGATTTCTAAAGGTGAGTTTGGAAATGTTGTTACACTAAAAGGTGAAGATATGTCAATTACTTCTTTAGAAGAAGTAATTGGTGATGCTAAAATTGGTAAACAAAAACATGTTGAACCTGAAGGTGAATTAGTAAAAGCAGCAAAAGCTATTGGCATTTGCTTTGGAGATGAATAAGTAAAGTAAAGGGCGGCAGAATATGTCGCTTTTTTTGTTACGAAATAATTCTGAATCTTTCAAAAAAACAATATAATATTTATGAGGTTAAAATGAAAGGTTTGGGAAAAAATGAATAAAAAAACAAGCAAAAAAATACTTGTTATGAGTTTGTGTATAATGATTTTTTTACAAGTATTTACATCTTTATCTGAGTCATTAGATGTTAAAGCTGAAAATTTAACACTGAGTACAGAAGAAAGATATTTAGAGAGTAATGATGAAAATTGGATAGAGTGGAAGAGTGGTCCAATTAAAATTAATTTTACTTTAAACGATATTGTTACTGAGGCAACAGTTACAATGTCAGGGAATCCAGTAACGCCTACAGGATATGGAACAAATGCTAATCAATTTGGTGTTATATTAAAAATGAATGGACAAAACTATACATATACTTTTGCAGATGGATCTGCCGAGTCTTCAGGTGTTTTTTTCGCAATAGAAGGCAATGGTAATGCCTCTCCATACATATTAAGACCTAATAGTCCAATAACAAATAATGGGGCACAAATTAACCCTAATGAAGTTCGAACAGATTATAAATTCTATTATTCAGATACTAAAGTAAAAGAGGAAACTACTGTTACCTTATCTACAGGAGAGTCTATTGCTTTTACACAGATTGTTGAATTTAGAAATGATGGAGTTTTTCATAAATCATATTTTAAAAATATTGGCAATGATACTATTCCTAATTTTAGAGGAATCGCTAAAGTAGATGCCTATTTAGTACATGATTATGTTCCTGTGTATTATGGAGAGTATCAACACGTTTACTACATAAAACAAGATGCAGTAGGAATGAAGTTGAGAGTAACAGGATTAAATGGAGTAGATGGAAGTATAGCAGCACCACATCAACGTATCTGGCAAAGTGGATTTATTGATACATATCGTTACTACAATGCTTCTAAGATGGAGTATATGGGAACATCAGGTAATTTAGCTTTAAGTGGTGCCGATTCAGAAATGGTATTTGATCAAAGACCAACAGATTTAGAAGTTGGTGAGATTCGTGAGATAACGTTTGTTATAAATTACTTAGTAGGTGCGTCAGTAACAGTTAACTATGTTGATGAAAATGGGATTAGTATTGCAGAAACAGAATTTTTACAGGGTGCAGTAGGGCAAAGTTATCAGGCAAACAGGAAAGAAATTGTAGGCTATACCTTATTAGAAAATGCTTTACCATCAAATGAAATAGGGACTTTTCAAACCTATGAACAGGAAGTGCGATATGTTTACAAACAAAATGAATATCGGGTTAAATATGATGGTAATGGTGCCAATGAAGGCGTAGATACAATTGATGAAAAATCTTATCATCATGGTGATTACGCTACTGTATTAGATAACCTTGATTACCAAAAAGAACATCATCGTTTTGTTGGCTGGAATACAAGAGATGATGGGACAGGGGCAACTTACCAAGTTAATGATCATATCGAAATGACATCGGATGTTACTTTATATGCTATGTGGGAAGCAAACCTGTATCATATTACATATGATGGTAATGGAAATACTGCTGGTAATGTACCAATAGACGATAAAGAGTATTTATATGGTGAAAATGCGAGTATTTTAAATAGTGGAGATTTAGAAAAAAATGATTTTCAATTTATTGGTTGGAATACAAAAGTTGATGGAAGTGGTGAACAATATCAGTTAGATGATACTTTAGAGGTTTTTGGCGATACGACATTATACGCTATGTGGGGAAAAAAGGAAATAAAGAAAAATGGAACAGATGAGTCTTCCAAAACCCCCAATAGCGAAACATCTACTGCCGATAATCAAGAAATGGATTTATATTTATTATTAAGTATAGTTTCATTAATTTGTATTTTGATATTCCGTAAAAGATATATAAAGTAATTATTAGAGAATAAGTAGAATGAATACTTATTCTTTTTTTTACTTCCTTAAGGTTGTTTTAAGGTTAGATTGATAGAGTAATCACAGGAGGTAACAGAAATGATAAAAAATGCATGGTTAAGTATTAAAAAAAGCATTGGTAAGAGTATATTATTGTTTTGCATTATGGTAATTATTGCAAATCTAGTAATTGCTGGATTATCAATTCAAAGTGCATCAGAGAAGTCAATGGATCAAATACGAGCATCGTTAGGAAATGATGTTACACTATCTACAGACATGAGACAAATGATGCAAAATAGAGAAAAAGGCCAATCACTATCTGAGGTACAAGCTTCTATAACAACGGAAATGGCAGATTCTCTAACAGAATTAGAACATGTAG
>JBKEBJ010000251.1:0-6468 GCA_047973105.1 Coprobacillaceae bacterium
GTTATAAGATCAAGTTAGTTAAAGTAGATGCGAATAATAATAGTCTTAAGTTACCAAATGCACAATTCAAAATATCTGGAACAAATCATGGTAAAACACAAGAAGTAACGGTTACTACAGATAGTAATGGTGAGGTTACTACACCTATTAGTTTAATTCCAGGAACATATACAGTAACTGAGTTGGTGGCACCAACAGGATACCAACAACTTACATCAACAATTACATTAACAGTAAATAAGGGCGGAACAAGTGCTAATGTAGATTTTGTTATTGAAAATACACCAATTACACAGACTACTTACACTGTATTATATGACGGTAATAATAGTACAGGAGGTATTGCACCAGTAGATACTAACAATCCATATGCACTAAATGCATTAGTAACAGTAATGGATAAAGGAACACTACAAAGAACAAACTATACTTTTACTGGATGGAATACAAGAGCTGATGGCTTAGGAACATCATATAATGCTACAGATACATTTAACATTACAGAAAATGTAACATTATATGCACAGTGGTCATTAAATGCAATTAATCCTGAATACACAGTATTGTATGATGGCAATGGAAGCACAGGAGGATTAGTGCCAATAGATACTAACAATCCTTATACCCCAAATGCATCAGTAACAGTGTTGGATAAAGGAACATTAGAAAGAACAGATTATACATTTACAGGATGGAATACAAGTGCAGATGGAAGTGGAACACCATATGCACCTACAGATACATTCAATATTACGGAAAATGTAACATTGTATGCACAGTGGACATCAAATACAATCCCTAGTGAATATACAGTACTATACGATGGAAATGGAAATACTGGTGGAACTATACCATCAGATACAAATAGCCCATATATGTCTGGAACAACAGTAACTGTATTGGATAAGGAAACGTTAGAAAAAACGAATTATACATTTGTTGGATGGAACACAGAGGCAGATGGAAGTGGGACTTGGTACCAAGCAGGAGATACATTTGTAATTACTGCAGATATAACATTGTACGCACAATGGAAGTCGGAAACACCAAAACCGCCAATTATTACACCAGAAGAACCTGAAAATAGACCATCAAAACCTTCTAATTCAATACGTACTGGAGACACAACAAACATTGAATGGTATATATTATCTGCCTTAATTTGTAGTAGTGTGGTATTTATTGTGAAGAGAAAAAAGGAAGCCTAAAAGTAACAGAAAAAAAAGCATCTAAATAGAATTTTAATTATTAATACGATATATTGATAATGTGAGAGTCTGAATTGTATTTAGGGAAATGATATACGTTGTGTGGGGAAAATATATGGAAAGAAAAAAGAGAATATTAACAATCTTAATTTTTGTGTTAAGTTTTTCATTAATACAAAATGTAAATACATCTGATTCAGCGACAGTGTTCGCTGCGTCAGATGACATTGAAATAACAAAAAGTAATTTCTTAGATTACTTTCAAGTAAATGGTGATGCAACATATGATTCAACAACTGGATTATTAAATCTAACAAAGAACCAAATGGGAAGTGTTGGAAATGCATCATTAAATACTAAAGTAGATTTTACGAAACCTTTTACTTTAAAACTTAGTGTAAATCTTGGTGATAAAAGTCAAGCTCAAGCAGGTGCTGATGGAATTGGTTTTGTATTTCATACCGATAGTATAAATAGTATAGGTACGGAAGGAAATGGGTTTGGAGCAGGTAATTTAAATAATGTAGTGGGCTTTAAATTAGATACAAATTGGAATAATCATGACCAAACTCATATCTATGCTTTAAAAGACCCAAATAGTCCAGGATATGACCGTTCATTTGGTGCCTTCATGTATACAGATTCAAATAGATATGTTACTACATACCAAACTTCGGATACGGCCGCAGAAGTAAAAGAAATACCAAATCCAGTAAGTAATACATTTAGAGATTTTGAAATTAACTATGATGGTATTAATACTATGCATATTACTTATGATGGAATTAGTTGGTCATTAAATGTAGTGGACACTTTCAACATGACAGAATTATTACGATCGTTTTGTATTTCTTCAAGTACTGGTTATTACTTTAATCTACACTAAGTATATTTTAAAGAATTTAAATATACAGCAGATCGTGGAACCTTAATAGTTAGACATGAAGATACGGAAGGAAATGCATTAACTACTGATACAACAACATTAGGTAATCCAAGCTTAACTAATGAAGCATACAGTACTTCACAAAGTACATTTACTGGATATACATTCAAAGAAATGAAAGCAGATAGTGATAGTGTTACAGGTGTTTATGAAGCAGGTAAAACTAAAATCGTTACATATGTTTATAAAAAAGATGCAGGAACATTAATTGTTCGTTATGAAGATGAAACTGGAAATTTGATTGAACCAGAAACTAGTGTAAGTAAACCTGTAGGTGAAACTTACACGACTACAAAAAAAGTGTTTACTGGATATACATTTAAAGAAGTAAAAACAGGAAGTGCTGCAACATCTGGAAACTACGAAAAGGATGTAACAAAGACAGTAACTTATGTTTATAAAAGAGATATAGGAACTGTAATTGTACGTCATGAGGATGAAGCAGGAAACCTGTTAGACTTGGAAGAACAAACAACAAAGGAAACGGGAAGTATATATACAACAGGTCATAAAGAATTTACAGGATATACTTTTTTTAAAATGAAACAGGGAAGTGCTGAAACATCTGGTTATTATGAAAAAGATATAACAAAAGTAGTGACATATGTCTATAAAAAAGCGGATTCTAAAGAACCACCTAAAACAGTTACTTTCAAACCAAATAGTGTTAATCCTAATGCAACTGGAAATACAAAAAACATAGTAAATACAAACGATATTACAGAATTTAATCAATACTATATTTTATTATTCATATCTTCTAGTACCTTATATTTCATAAATAGAAGAAGTAAGAGAGTAATTTAAAATCATTGTATTAGTCAAGAAGTGAAATGAAAGGTAGGCGGATATGTATGGGGAAATCTTATATGGTTCCTGAAAACATCATAATAAGAGCACAAGGTGGAGATAAAGAAGCATTCACTATTATTTATAAAAGCTATTATAATAAAGTGTTCTTTACAGCAATGCACTTTTTTAATGATAAAGAAGTAGCACATGATGTTGTTCAAGAAGTATTTATTCGCGTGTATCGTAAAGTAAATAGTCTTAATGAACCTAAAGCATTTCATTCTTGGATTCAAAGAATCACATATAATGAATGTTTAAATCGTACTCGAAAGAAGACAAATATTATTGATTTAGGTGATGATATGGATATTGATGATTTTAGTGATGAAGAAACATTAGATCCATCAGATGCGTTGGAACAACAACGAATGAAGGAAGTAGTTATAACTTCTCTAGAAACGATGAGTATTCCTTTAAAGAGTGTAGGATTATTAAGATTTAATGAAGAATTAAAAATAGATGAAATTGCAGATATTTTAGATATTCCTAAAGGAACAGTAAACTCAAGAATAAATAAAATAAAAAGAATTTTAAAAACAGATTTAGAGAGTCAAGGAATTAGTCCATTACATTATTCAGCTGGTATAATATCACCAATGATGTTAAAAGAAGCTTATACTATACTTAGTAGTAGTGATAAATATTAAATGGGTTATGAAATTAGTAATACAATCATGGATACTGTCTTAAAAACAAGATTAGGATGGAGTGCATCTTCTAAAATAGGTGTATGTTCATTGGCAGTTGCCTCATCAATTGGATTTATTACCTATATGAATCAAGATACTAAAAATAATGCAAATACAAGCCAAGAGATGGTA
The DNA here is from genome assembly GCA_047973105.1 of Coprobacillaceae bacterium. Taxonomy (GTDB): domain Bacteria; phylum Bacillota_I; class Bacilli_A; order Erysipelotrichales; family Coprobacillaceae; genus CAKVJS01. Next base: position 3,828 of record JBKEBJ010000251.1, read on the forward strand.
CTGTCACAATATGATGTAACTACCATACCAGCAAGAATTCAGGCTATTGATTATGATACTAATTGGACAAATAAGGAAGTAGCGTTAGATGTTATAACAACAACAGAAAACTATGATATGATAGTTATTAATGATGTAGAAACAACATCTATTACAGAAAATGGAAATTATGTAGTAAAACTAATAAAAGATAATCAAGTAATTGATCAAAAAGATATTCAAGTTACTAATATTGATCTTTATAGTCCAGATGGTTATAGCATCTACCAAGATAATAAATATATACTATATCTACAAGATGACTTATCACAAATAGATTATGAAAGTATTGAATTTTATCGAGATGGTATGTCCTGTACAGAGTATTTATATTGTAATATTAGTAATACCATTACGATAGAACATAGTGATGCAAGTTTTGAACAAGTATTTATTAAAGACTATGCAGGTAATATTTTAGAAGTAGAAATAAAATAAAAAGTAATAAGTGCAAATAAGAAAAGTTATAGGTGATATTGAATCTATAACTTTTTATTTCTTTTATTAAAAAAAATTAATGTATTTATAATATTAGATTCATGCACTTATTTATATTGGTGATATACTATTCTATATAGGAGGTAGCTTATGACATTCATTCAAAGACATAAAAAGAAAATATTTATAACTCTTATAATAATTACAGTTTGTATTTTTATTGGTACAATTGTTATATTTAGACAAATCGCTAATAATGTGAATATTAGTAAACAAGAAGCAGAAGAGATAGTAATAGAAAAGTTTGGAGGAATAATTATTGAATCAGAGATAGATTCAGAATTCATGAAAACATATTATGAAATTACTATTATTAGTAAGGATAACTATGAAATTGAAACAGTAGTAGACGCAAAAAATGGAGAAATAATAGATGTTGATTATGATGACTAGGAGAGATGATTATGACAAAGATACTAATTGTAGAAGATGAAAAACACATGTTAGATTTATTAACCTTAGAATTACAACATGAAGATTATGAAGTTGATGTAGCGACAGATGGACGAAATGGACTAGAGAAGGCTTTAGCGAAAAACTATGATGTAATACTATTAGATCTGATGTTACCAAAGATGAATGGAATAGAAGTATGTAGAAGGCTACGTTTAGAAAAAACAACCCCAGTTATTATGTTAACTGCCAGAGACAGTGTTATGGATAAAGTTAATGGATTAGAATCAGGAGCTGATGATTACTTAGCTAAACCATTCGCTATGGAAGAATTATTTGCGCGCATTCATGCAATTTTGCGAAGAAGTAATCAAACACTTCAAAATATTATATATCGAGATATAACATTAAATATCGATACTTTTCAAGTATGGAAAGCAGATGAAGAAATTCATCTAACAACAAAAGAATATCAATTACTAAAATTATTTATAAAAAATCCTAAAAAAGTATTTACACGTGATGATTTAATGAAGGAAATATGGGGATATGATAATGATTCTGAGACAAATGTTATTGATGTGTATATTCGTCATCTGCGTCATAAATTAGAAACACAGAAGGATATCTATATTTATACGATTAGAGGAGTGGGGTATCAATTCAAATGAAAAATAAGAACATTCGCTTTAAACTAACCTCTATTACAGCAAGCATTATTCTAAGTTTTATCATTGTAACAACACTCCTATTTGCATTATTCTTTACTTATTTTAGTCATATAATTGAAAAAACATATGGAATAGATGATGATATTTTAGCTCCATTTTATAGTATTATCATTATCGCAATGATTGTTTTAATTATCTTTGCTTTGATATTAAGTATTATTGGTGGTTCATTTGTCTCAGAACATTTCTTAAAAACTGTAAGAGAATTTACTGAAAAAATTAAAATAATTAAAGATGGTGGAAAAGAACAACGCTTACCAATAACAAATAACGATGAACTGGATGCATTAGGGCGAGAATTCAATTTATTGATGGATGATATATCTAGTTCAATGGATAAACAAAATCAATTTGTTTTAGATGCATCACATGAATTAAAAACCCCATTAGCGATTATCAATGGAAATTGTGATATGTTACTTCGCTGGGGGAAAGATGATTCAGAAATTTTAATGAGTTCTCTTATAATATGTAAAGAAGAAACAAATCGAATGATTACATTGACTAATGAATTATTACAATTAACAAGAGTATTTGATAGTTCGAAAGTGAGTCCATTATTAAATATGGATTTAGAAATAGAACGAGTTGTTGCAGAATTTCATAAACTGTATCCAACATTTGATATCACATTTACATATGATAAAGGAAAAGATGTAAGGATAAATCCTGAACATTTTAATCAAATTATAATTATTTTATTAGACAATGCGATTAAATATGCTCGACTAGACAGTAAACGTATTGAAATATCACATCATGGTTATATTTTAGAGGTGAAAGATTATGGAATTGGAATTGATAAAGAAAATATTGAAAAAATATTTGATCGATTCTATCGTGCTGATGAAGCTAGAGAAAATAGGGAAAACAGTTTTGGATTAGGATTATCTATTTTAAAAAAATTTGGTGAGTGGTATAAATTTAAAATAACTGTAGAAAGTGAAAAAAGCGAGTATACAAATTTTATAATAGAATTT
>JBKEBJ010000259.1:0-10590 GCA_047973105.1 Coprobacillaceae bacterium
GGATTAGATTATACATTGTATACAGGAAAAGAAGCCGTCGAGTTCCATACGCTGTTAATATATGCAGGAATGAATATCAAGAAATATTCAAAGTATATGAGAAAGCAGAGGGATAAGTACACCCAAAAAGAGATGTTTAAGCATCAAAGTGAGGAAGTAAAGAGAGAAGCAGCAGTGATATAGGGCGAGATAGACCTATTTTTTTATATTCCCAATGAAGATACGAGTATTTAGTAAAACATAGAAAAAACCGTTAAACAATTGAGGTCAATTGTCAACGGTCTGACTCTCATTATTTATATAATGGGAGTTTCATTAGTAATGCGTATAATGAAAGTCAATTTCAATTCTATAAAACATGTATGATAAAATTATGAAATAGAATTACAGAAAGATAACGATCTATTGTTTCTAGGATTATGTTTGTTACTATATAAGTGTGGTGACATAAGGAGGAAGTACAATGATATTAGGAGCAATAGAAGCAGGTGGAACAAAATTTGTTGTATGTATTGGAGATGAAAATGGAAAAGTTATAGAAAGACATTCTTTTCCAACAGAAACTCCAGAAAAAACAATGCAAAATATATTTAATTTTTTTGATACAAAGTAATTTGATGCATTAGGAGTAGGATGCTTTGGACCTATTGATCCAGATTTAAATAGTGAAACATATGGCTATGTAACAACAACTCCAAAACCAGGTTGGCAAAATTTCAACATCATGGGAGTGTTAAAAGAACGTTATGATGTACCAATGGCTTTTGATACTGATGTTAATGGTGCTGCTTTGGGAGAAGCCTATTTTGGGGCTGCAAAAGGTTTAAACAGTGCCTTATATATTACTATTGGAACAGGTATTGGTGGTGGGCTATTGTGGAAGGAAAGTTAGTCCATGGACTATTACATCCAGAAATGGGACATATGCATTTAAAACTTCGAGAAGATGATACATACGAAGGAAAATGTCCATTTCATAAAAACTGTTTTGAAGGTTTGGCAGCTGGGCCAGCAATTGAAGAACGTTGGGGAAAAAAAGGCAATGAATTGCCTATTGACCATCCGGCTTGGGATTTAGAAGGGTATTATATTGCGGAAGCAGTATCTATTTATATATTAACATTATCACCTAAGAAAATTATTTTAGGTGGAGGCGTTATGCATCAAAAACAATTATTCCCAATCATTCATAAGTATGTACAAGAGATACTACAAGGATATATTCTTAAAGATGAAATAACTACAGAAAAAATAAAGGAATATATTGTCTATCCAGAGTTGGGAGATAATGCTGGTATCTGTGGTGCATTGGCTCTTGCTAAATCTGTATTATAAGAAGAATAATAGGTTATGGGGGTAACCTGTTTTTTCTTTGGGTTAAAATCATACTTTTAGGAAAAATTCAGATGTGGTATGATACAAAAAAGGAGGTATTTTGTCATGAGCTTATTAAAGAAAATGGAATTAGGTCAAGATTTCTCTTCTGTTGAGAAAGTAATTAGTAAATATATCCTAGAAAATGGTGAAGACATATTAAAAATGTCAACAAAAGATCTAGCTAAAAAAACGTATACTTCTCCAGCTAGTATTGTCCGTTTCTGTCGTACCTTAGATTTTAAAGGATATAATGAATTTAAAATAGCCTTAGCAGCCCAATTACAATATAGCCATTTAAACACAGAGAATGTTAACGCTAATTATCCATTTAATAAGAAAGATTCTCTTCATGCTATATCCAATAGCATAGCGACATTATCAAAAGAAAGCATTGATATCACAATGCGCAATTTAGATTATGAAGAATTACGTTTAATTGTACAAATGTTAGTGAACTCAGAAGTTATTGATATGTATGCTGTTTCTGGACCTTTGCGAATGGCATCTGATTTTCAATATAAAATGTTTCGTATTGGAAAAGTGGTACGAGTTTCTCAGATGATTAATGAACAGTTATTTCAGGCTGCCCAAAGTACTAAAGGGCATGTAGCGATTCTTATTTCTTATTCAGGAGAAACAGAAGAAGTCATTCAAGCTGCTAAAATATTAAAAAAGAAACAAATACCAATGATTGGTATTACTTCTTTTGGTCAAAACCAATTAGCTAATTATTGTGACCGTATTTTATATTTAAATTCCTCAGAATTAATTTATTCTAAAATATCTACTTTTTCATCAACATTATCTTTACATATTATATTAGATATTTTATATGCAAGTATATTTGCTAGGGACTACGATGAAAATCTAACATATAAAATTGAAACTGATAATCTTATAGACCATCGTCATTCAAATATTATTTTGAATGACTAATTATAATATTTACTTGACCTGTTGTAACAACAATGTGTTACACTTATTAATAAGAAGTATCATTTAAACGAATACTATACTTATAATAGGAGGGCTATAGAAATGTGTACGATGAAACAAGCTTGTGATAAATTAGGTATCACTTATGAAACATTACGTTTTTATTGTGATGAAGGATTAGTTCCTAATGTAAAAAGAGATAAAAATAACTATCGTGATTTTGATGAGAATAACTTGACATGGATTAATGGTTTGCAATGTTTAAGACAATGTGGAATGAGTATTAAAGATATGAAGAAATACTTACAATTATGTTTGGAAGGAAAAGAATCAATTCCTGATAGAAAAGTAATGTTACAAGTGCAAAAAGAAATATTAATGAAGAAAGCTGCTGAAATCCAAGAAAGTATGGATTATATTGATAATAAACAAGTATTTTATAATGAAGTGCTATCCGGAGAAAGAGAATATACAAGTGCTCTTATAAAAACAGATAAAAGTAGTTAATAAAAAGTATGTGTTTGGGACACATACTTTTATATTTTATGCTTTTTCAATAATTGTTGAAGTGTCTTGTTTTGGTCTTCGTTTATATATTAATATACCCAACGATCCTAAACATAGAACAATAAATGCAATAGTATCAATATAGAATACACCACGTAATCCACGGTTACCAGCTAATTGTTCTAGAATCATAGATCCATATGGAGTAATGAAGACTCCGAGGTTATAACCAACTAATATTAAAGATGTAGCAAGGCTAGTATTAGGAATATTACTAGTATTAATTTTATTGAATAAATAAGGTAATATCATTCTAAATCCAAAACCAGTGATAAATCCACCTAAAACAGTAATTACAGTAGTGTTTGATATACCAATTAGAAACATTGCTAAAGCCAAGAGGGCAAAAGCAGTAGGTAAAATAAAGTCTTTTAATAATTTAAGGATTTTTCCAAATAGAAAACCTGAAATCATTGCCCCTAAACTTAATAACATAATAACAGTACTAGCATCACTTGCACTTGCATAACCTTCAGAGGTCATTAGTGTAGACACCTTTATTCCCATTGTCATATAAAGAATAGCAACAACAAAGATTAATCCAATATAACCAATAATGGAACGAATACTTCCTTTTTTATTTGTGTTATTTTCTACTTTAACATCATTGATTTTATTTAGTAATTGTTTTGTTTGAACCTTTGGTACAAATAAAGTGAATAGAATGATTACTGGAATAGCGATACTATAGGCATAGAATGGAGCTTGCCAATCAATCTTAAGAAGTTGTCCAGCTGTAAAGGTGATAGCCATACCACCGAGACCCTCACAAGCACTTTGAATACCTAATAAACCAGAGCGCTCATCACCATCATAGAAATAACTAATCATTGATACTAATAATGAATTAAACAACCCAATTCCAAATCCTAATGCCGCTCTAGAAACTAGAATAATATAGAAATTATTAATAAATACAGGAATAATTCCTGCAATTGAAACAATACTTAAACCCAACATAATAGTTTGTTTATAACCTAGTTTCTTAGCAATAAAACTACTTATTAATACCGAAATCATTAAGAACATAGATGGAATGGTAGTTAACATTTCTACCATTGATAACGGTATTTCTGGAAAAGCAGTAGCCATTGCTGGTATATTAGCATTAATTGCAGGTGCTGAAGCAACTAATAAAGATGCAGATAATAAAGATATTTTTAATAGTGATTTTTTCTTCATAATTTTCCTCCTATATATATGAATTATGTAATGTAGAACTTTCTACAATTAAATTGTATCACTCTGTTGTAACAACAGAGCAAGCCTTTTATTAAAGTATTTTACATTTTTTGATTGTTAAATAAACACGGTATCTCCATTGATAAAATCTAGTTTCTTAGTAGAGAAAACGAAATAAAAAAGGTATTATAAAACACCATTATTGAAATGGTGTTTTATAAAGTTATCTAACTAAACTAGCTAAGCGTTCTATAGCTGCAGGATCATAGTGATTAAAGAAAGAGCTTTCTTTTTTGTCCATAGTAGCAATAATATTCATTTCTTCATCAGTTAATGAGAAATCAAAAATATTAATATTTTCTTTCATTCTTTCTATACTAGATGATTTCGCTAAGCAAATAACATTTCTTTGTACTAACCAACGTAAGATTACTTGTGCTACAGATTTGTTATACGTATCACCAATTTTTTTAAGTATTGGATTAGTAAACATACCATTCTTTCCTTCTGCAAAAGGAGCCCATGCTTCTATTTGGACATTAAATTTCTCCATGTTTATTTGGGCATCTATTTGTTGATGGAATGGGTTGACTTCCACTTGATTTACTTGTGGTACAATTTCACTAAATAATGCAATATCAGCTAAACGATCAGGATAGAAGTTACTTACACCAATAGCTTTTAATTTTCCTTCTTTATACAACTCTTCCATTGCTTTATAAGTTCCATAATAATCACCTAATGGTTGGTGGATTAACATTAAATCAACATATTCTAATTGTAATTTTTTTAGTGATTCTAAAATCGATGCTTTAGCTTTTTCATAACCTGCGTTTGAAATCCAAACCTTAGTAGTGATAAATAATTCTTCTCTTGGGACATCAGTTTCTTTAATAGCTATACCAACTGCTTCTTCGTTTCCATAGGATTGTGCAGTATCAATTAAACGATATCCAGCTTTAATTGCATCTTTTACACACTGAATACATGTTTCTTTATCTTGCATTTGGAAAACTCCAAATCCAGCTTTTGGCATTTTTAAGCCATTATTTAATGTTACATATTCCATGTTTTTCCTCTTCTTTCTTATCTTAAATAAAATTTGTAAATGTTATGTCTTCTTTTTCTGGTAAACCATATGCTTCTTTTCCTAAAGCGATACTTTTCATTAGGAATGCCATATTTCTACCTAATGTACGCATTGTTTGCATACCTTCTTTATCTTTCACTACATCTTCAACAGTATGGCCATGCACCATATTCCAATATTGACTAGCAGCGATTGGCATATTTGAGATTGTAAAATATTTATTGAGTTCATCAAATGTAGCAGAGTTTCCACCACGTCTTGCAGATACTACTGCTGCTCCAACCTTCATACTTTTATTAAAAGGTACACTGTAGAATAATCGATCAACAAAAGATACTAAAGTACCATTTGCGGAAGCAAAGTAAACAGGTGAACCAATGATGATACCATCACTTTCCTCAAACTTTGGAGCAACTTCATTAACTAAGTCATTAAATACACATTGACCTGTTGTCTTACACTTACGACAACCAATACAACCTCTAAGATTCTTATTACCAACGTGAACAATCTCTGTTTCAACACCATTACTATTTAAAGTTGTGGCTACCTCTTGTAATGCAGTATAGGTACATCCTTTAGCGTTAGGACTACCATTAATCAATAATACTTTCATATTATTTTTCCTCCTTTTTTCTAACTCTAACTATAGAATAACACTCTGTGGTTACCACAGAGCAAGAGTTTTTTGAAAGAAAATTAAAAAAATAATATAATTTTCTTGACTTGGAGTTTACTCTAATCTATATGATATTTATTGTTGAAGCATAAAAAATTTTTTATTATTGAAAATAATACTTAATATTTTGATAAAGTATTACAATAAAACAAGTGAGATTAAAAAAGTAAGGGGAGACGAATATGTTTAAAATGAATGTTAATTTAACAAAAGATAAAATATTAAAAGCTTTAGTGATCTTTGCAGTACCAATATTTATTTCTAATATTTTTCAACAATTATATAATACGGCAGATACTATGATTGTTGGAAATGTTTTAGGTGATACTTCTTTAGCAGCGATTGGTGCTAGTGGAGCAGTTTATGAATTATTAATTGGTTTTGCATTAGGGGTTGGTAATGGATTAAGTATTGTTATTGCTAGAAACTATGGGGCTAAAGAAGAGGAAGTATTAAAAAGGTCTGTAGCAGGTTCTATTATTATTGGAATTTTATTAACAATAGTAATTATGATAATTGGTCAAATTGGTTTGTATCCTCTTTTACAATTATTAGATACCCCATCTGATATTATTGCAGAATCATATTCCTATATATCTATGATTACGATATTTGTGGGAGTTATGTTTGCATATAATTTATGTGCTGGTTTATTAAGGGCGATTGGAAATAGTATTATGCCATTAGTATTCTTAATTATATCTTCGATTATTAATATTGTACTAGACATTATATTTATCAAAGATTTTGGAATGGGGATTCAAGGAGCTGCAGTTGCGACTGTCATATCCTAAGGAATATCAGTGTTACTATGTATTATATATATTTATAAAAAAGCACCAATATTACTTCCTAAAAAAGAACATTTTACATTTGATAAACAATTGTATTTAGAATTAGCAGGACAAGGTTTCTCAATGGGATTCATGATGGCAATAGTATCAACGGGTACAGTAGTACTACAAAAAGCAATTAATGGTTTTGGGTATTTAACTATTGCAGCTCACGCTACTGCTAGAAAAATTAATTCGTTTTGTATGATGCCTTGTGGAACATTTGCGATGGCTCTTTCCACATTTGTTTCTCAAAATAAAGGTGCCAATCAAAGAGAGCGAATTAAGGAAGGGGTTAAGATAGCGAATATGGTTTCTATTGCATGGGGCGCCATTTCTATCATCATTATGCTTGTTTTTGGTAGAATGTTAGTAGGTTTAGTTTCTGGGTCTAATGAAGCTGTAGTCATTGATAATGCAACAAAGTATTTAATTATTAATGCTCCATTCTATGCTGCTTTAGGTATTTTATTAAACTTACGAAATTCTTTACAAGGGTTAGGAAAGAAAATTGTTCCATTAATATCTAGTGTTATTGAATTTTTTGGAAAAATAGCTTTTGCAGTTATTTGTATCCCAATGTTAGATTATTTTGGTGTTATTATTTGTGAACCGATTATTTGGTGCGCTATGTGTGCACAATTAATATATGCTTTCTATAGAAATCCATATATTAACGGAAAGGAATAAAGGAAGAATACTTATGAAAAAAACATTATATTTAATGCGACACGGACAAACATTGTTCAATGTTAGAAGGAAAATACAAGGATGGTGTGATGCACCATTAACTGAATTAGGAATTAATCAAGCAAAGATTGCAAGTCTTTATTTCAAAAAGAACAACATTACATTTGACCATGCATATGCATCTACATCTGAACGAGCATGTGATATCTTAGAATATGTTACAGATATGTCATATACAAGACTAAAAGGATTAAAAGAATGGAACTTTGGTATCTTTGAAGGGGAAAGTGAAGATTTAAATCCACCAATCCCTTATGGTGATTTCTTTAAGAAATATGGTGGGGAAGAAGAGTTGGAAATGCGTCAGCGAGTATCTGATACATTAGTAGAAGTAATGCAAGACACAGATACAAATACGGTATTAGCAGTTTCTCATGGAGCAGCGTGTCGTGGTTTTATGCGTTATTGGGCTCAAAATCAAAAGGTTGATCAAAAAGAAAGATTAGGAAATTGTTGTGTTCTTAAATTTGAATTTGAAAATAATGAATTTACTCTGGTAGAAATAATTAATCATGATTTTAGTGAATTATAAGAAAAGAGCGATATATCGCTCTTTTACTTTGATGTAATATCTAAATATTATATATATGAGGGAATTGGTATTGAGGTTATAAATCTTTCTTCATTACCCATACTACAATAGAAAGAGGTGACATATGATTAAGTTTGGCGTTTCATCAACCCCAATTAATTTTCGCGATGTTTCTAAGAATTCTGAGGATATGCCTTTATATTTAGCACAATATAATCTAGACGCTTTTGAATATCAATGTTCTCGAGGTGTGAAAATTAGTGAAGAAAAAGCAAAACGATTACAAGTAGAAAGTAAAAAGCATAATATTTTAATGAGCGTCCATGCACCATACTATATTAGTTTATCAACCATAGATCCTATGAAACAACAAAAGTCTATACAATATATTATTGATACTGCAAGAGTTGCAAAGTGGATGGGAGCAACGCGAATTGTTGTTCATTCAGGATCATTATTAGGTTTATCTCGAGCACAAGCACTAAAAAATGCCTGTCGGTTACTTAAACGGGCAATAGCAGCATTAAAAAAAGAAGGTTTAGAAGATATTAATATTTGTCCTGAAACAATGGGAAAGATTAATCAACTAGGCTCTAGTGAAGAAGTTATTGCATTATGCCAAGTAGATGGACATTGTATTCCTACCATTGATTTTGGGCATCTATATTGTAGAAGTTTGGGAACATTGGTAACGAAGTCAGATTGGATTCACGAATTGGAAAAATATATAACTATCTTAGGGTATGATAGAATGAAATATTTTCATAGTCATTTTAGTAAGATGGAATATACAGAAGGTGGTGAAAAACGTCATGTAACATTTTCAGATACCGATTATGGACCTGATTATAAAGCCGTTATTTCTGCTATATTGGAGCTGAAATTGGAACCTAGAATCCTTTGTGAGTCAGCTGGTACACAAGATATTGATGCTAGTGCTATGAAACAATGGTATCTATCTGTAAAAGACAGTATTTAACGTAAAGACCTGTTAATAAAAATAAAATGATCGTTTCATTTGACATGGAACTGCTTACACAATTACTATTAATCTCAATAGTAATAAAAAGTTATTATTATTAAACAAGTTTTACGTATCTGCATATTAATGATAATAAGGGGGATTAAATATGTTTACAGAGATTAAAGATAAAAATGAAGTATATAAGAATTATATTAATGGGGAATGGGTAACTTCTAATAACAATGAAAGTATTACAATATCATCACCAGTTGATGATTCGATTGTTGCAAATGTAACTGCGATTGATAAAACAGGTGTAGATGAAGCTATTAAAGCAGCTAAAGTGGCTCAAAAGAAATGGAATAATGTGCCAATTAACGAACGAGCTAAAATCATGTATCGCGTTAGCGATATATTAGAAGAACAAAGTGATGCATTAGCGAAGATGATGTTAAAAGAAATAGCGAAAGATTATAAGAGTGGTATTTCTGAAGTAGAAAGAACAGCTGATTTTATTCGTTTTAGTGCCGATGTTGCTAAAGGAATAATGGGTGAAAATTTATCTAGTGGAAATTTCCCAGGATTTAAAGATAATAAAATGTCATTTGTAGTTAGAGAACCATTAGGTGTAGTATTAGCTATCTCACCATTCAATTACCCAATAAACTTATCTGTTTCAAAAGTTGTTCCAGCATTAATGATGGGTAATAGTGTAGTATTGAAACCAGCAACACAAGGTTGTATTTCTGCATTAATGATGGCTAAATTATTCGAAGCAGCAGGATTACCAAAAGGATTATTGAATGTAGTAACTGGAAAAGGTAGCGAAATAGGTGATTATATTGTTATGCATAGTGGAGTAGATTTTATCAACTTTACAGGTAGTACAAAGATTGGTCAAAGAATCGCGAAACAAGTAACAATGAAACCATTACTAATGGAGTTAGGTGGAAAAGATGCTGCTATCGTCTTGAAGGATGCAGATCTAGAGTTAACAGTTAATAATATTGTATCGGGTGCATATTCTTATTCAGGACAAAGATGTACAGCAGTAAAACGTATTTTAGTAGTAGAAGAAGTTGCCGATGCTTTAGTAGAGAAATTAACAAGTAAAATAAAAGAACTTAAAGCAGGAAGGCCTAAACAAGAAGATGTTACTGTAGTACCATTAATTAATGAAAGTTCAGCTATATTTGTAGAATCACTAATTAAAGATGCCTTAGATAAAGGGGCTGTTTTAAAAGTCGGAGGAACACGAGTTAAAAATCTTGTTCAACCAACTTTGATTGACAATGTAACAACGAAAATGGATTTAGCTTGGGAAGAACCTTTTGGACCAGTATTACCAATTATTCGTGTCAAAGATGTGGAAGAAGCAATAGATATCGCAAATGCTTCCGAATACGGTTTACAATCTGCAGTGTTTACTGAAAATATAAATAGTGCATTCCAAGTAGCTAAACGTTTAGAAGTAGGAACTATTCAAATTAACAATAAACCAGAACGAGGACCAGATCATTTTCCGTTTTTAGGAGTAAAATCTTCTGGTATTGGCGTTCAAGGAATAAAATATTCTATGGAAGCAATGTCTCGTCCTAAAGCAATCGTATTTAATATTAATGAATAATTATAAAAAGTAATGGGTGTTTAACAATGCCTGTTATTTTTTATTTTATCTAA
>JBKEBJ010000272.1:0-5384 GCA_047973105.1 Coprobacillaceae bacterium
GATTCTGACTATACGGGAACTATTGTTCGATTTAAAGCAGACCCATTAATTTTTACAGAAACAACTGTTTATGATTATGAAACATTACGTCAAAGAGTTAGAGAATTAGCTTTCTTAAATAAAGGATTAAAAATTATTTTAGAAGATAAACGTAATGAACCTGCAAGAAGACATGAATATTATTATGAAGGTGGTATTAAAGAATATGTTGCCTATATAAATCGTAATAAAACACCAATTCATGATGAAATTATTTATATGGAAGATATGAAGGATGAAATCAATATTGAAGTAAGTATGCAATATAATGATGGATATCAAGCAAATATCTATTCTTTCTGTAATAATATTAATACACATGAGGGAGGAACTCATGAAGAAGGATTCCGTTTAGCTTTAACAAGAGTTATTAATAATTATGCGAAAAATAATAACATAATTAAAAAAGATGATGAAGCTTTATCAGGAGATGATGTTCGTGAAGGTTTAACGGCTATTATTTCTGTTAAACATCCAGATCCTCAATATGAAGGACAAACGAAAACTAAATTAGGAAATGGAGAAGTTCGTAAAATCGCAAGTACGATTATTAGTGCTGAATTAGAACGTTTCTTATTAGAAAATCCTGATGTCGCTAAAATTATAGTGGAAAAAGGAATTGTTGCGAGTCGTGCACGTATTGCAGCCAAAAAAGCTCGTGAGATGACAAGAAGAAAAACAGGATTAGAAATTACATCTCTTCCTGGTAAATTAGCCGATTGTTCTTCAAGAGATGCTAGTGAAAGTGAAATCTTTATAGTCGAAGGGGATAGTGCCGGAGGAAGTGCTAAATCTGGTCGTGATCGTCGAACACAAGCAATATTACCACTACGTGGTAAAATTCTAAATGTTGAAAAATCAAGATTGGAAAAAATCTTAGGTAATAATGAAATTCGATCTATGATTACAGCTTTTGGTACTGGAATTGGCGAAGAGTTTAATATTGAGAAATTACGTTATCATAAAATTGTAATTATGACCGATGCCGATGTTGATGGTGGTCATATTCGTATATTAATGTTAACTTTCTTATATCGTTATTTAAAACCATTAATTGAACAAGGGTTTGTTTATGCAGCACAACCACCTTTGTATTTATTAAAACATGGTAAAGAAGAACATTATTTATATAGTGATGATGAATTAGAAAATTTAAAAGCTAAATTAGGTGAAAATGCTAAGATTAATATTCAAAGATATAAAGGTTTAGGAGAAATGAATGCTGATCAGTTATGGGAAACAACAATGGATCCAGAACACCGTATCTTAAATCAAATTGAAATTGATGAAGCTTTAGAAGCAGATATGATATTTGATATGTTAATGGGTGAAAAAGTAGAACCTAGACGTGATTTTATTCAAGAAAATGCTAAATATGTTAAGAATTTAGATGTCTAAAAGAGGGAGATAAGAAATGGAAGAACGTGGAATTAGAAAAGTTAAATTAACTTCTGAAATGAAGAACTCCTTTATGGAATATGCAATGTCAGTAATTGTATCAAGAGCATTGCCTGATGTAAGAGATGGATTAAAACCAGTACAAAGAAGAATTATTCATGGTATGAATGAACTTGGTTGTTATAGTGATAAACCATATAAGAAATCTGCCCGTATTGTTGGGGATGTAATGGGGAAATATCATCCTCATGGAGACTCTTCTATTTATGAAGCTTTAGTAAGAATGGCTCAAGATTTCTCATATCGTTATATGTTAGTTGATGGACATGGTAACTTTGGTTCTATTGATGGTGATGGTGCAGCAGCGATGCGTTATACAGAATCAAGAATGTCAAAGATTTCTATGGAAATGATTCGTGATATTAATAAAGATACTATTGATTTTATTCCTAACTATGATGGTGAAGAAAAAGAACCTTCAGTATTACCTGCTAGAATACCAAACTTATTAATGAATGGAACAACAGGTATCGCTGTAGGGATGGCTACTAATATGGCCCCACATAATTTAGGAGAGGTTGTAGATGCAATTATTGCAGTAGCTGAAAATCCAGATATTACGGTGATGGAATTAATGGAAGAACATATTCAAGGTCCAGATTTTCCAACAGGAGCCTATATATTAGGAAAAACAGCTATTAAAAAAGCATATGAGACCGGTAATGGCTTAATTGTTATGAGAGCCAAAACGGAAATTGAAGAAAAAAACACTAAAAAAATTATTATTGTAACTGAAATACCATATATGGTTAATAAAGCAAGATTAGTAGAAAAAATTGCGACATTGGCTAGAGAAAAAATTATTGAAGGAATTACGTATGTAGGAGATGAATCAAACAGGGAAGGAATTCGTATAGTTGTAGAACTTCGTAAAGATGTACAACCAGAAGTTGTTTTAAATCAATTATATAAATTAACTTCTTTACAAACTACTTTTGGGGTTAATAATATTGCATTAGTCAATAATGAACCAAAAACTTTGTCTTTAAAAGACCAAATAGAACATTATTTAAATCACCAAGAAGAAGTAATTCGTCGTAGAACACAATTTGAATTAAAGAAAGCAGAAGCTAGAGCTCATATTTTAGAAGGTTTAAAGAAAGCTTTAGATATGATTGATGAAATCATTAATTTAATCCGTTCTAGTAGAACAACAGATATTATTCAACAACGTTTAATGGAAGAATTTGGAATGTCTGATAAACAAGCTAAGGCAATACGTGAAATGCAATTACAACGTCTAGCTGGTTTAGAAAGAGAAAAAATAGAAGACGAATTAAATGAATTATTAAAGATTATTGCAGATTTAAAAGATATTTTAGAAAATAGAGAAAGAATTCTTACTATTATTAGAGAAGAATTAATAGAAGTTAGAGATAGGTTCGGAGATAAAAGAAGAACAGAAATTATTCAAGGAACTTTTGATTTAGAAGATGAGGATTTAATTCCTGTTGAAGATATTATTATATCACTAACAAATAATGGTTATGTAAAACGTATGCCTGTTGATACGTATAAGGCTCAAAATCGTGGAGGACGTGGTGTAAAAGGCATGTCTACTACAAATGATGATATTGTTAATAGTTTAATTAATATGTCAACACACGATGATTTACTATTCTTT
Source organism: Coprobacillaceae bacterium (assembly GCA_047973105.1). Classification (GTDB taxonomy): domain Bacteria; phylum Bacillota_I; class Bacilli_A; order Erysipelotrichales; family Coprobacillaceae; genus CAKVJS01. The sequence goes on from JBKEBJ010000272.1 coordinate 3,122, forward strand.
ACTAATCTTGGTAAGGTGTATCGACTAAAAGGGTATAATATTCCAGAATTTGGACGTACTGCTAAAGGTTTACCAGTTGTTAACTTATTAAATTTGGATAAAGATGAAACTGTTAAATCAATGATAAATCTTAATAAAAAGGATATGGATGAGGAATCTAATTATTATTTATTCTTTGCAACTGAAAATGGAGTTGTTAAAAGAGTTAAATTAGAAGAATTCCAAAATATTCGTCAATCAGGTAAAATCGCAATTAAATTGAAAGAAGAAGATCAATTAATTGCTGTTAAATTAACAACAGGTCATAATCAAGTATTAATTGCTGCATCTAATGGTAAATTAGTACGATTCCCAGAAGAAAAAGTCCGTGAAATGGGTAGAACTGCTTCTGGTGTACGTGGTATTAACGTAGATGGATCTAAAGTTATTGGTATGACTATTGATACAGAAGGTCAATTTATCATGGTTGTAACAGATAAGGGATATGGAAAGATGTCTCCAATAGATGAATATCGAGTTTCGAATCGTGGCGGTAAGGGTGTTAAAACACTTAATACAACAGAACGTAATGGACAAATTGTTGCTTTACGTGCAGTAAATGGAGATGAAGATTTATTAATTATTACTGATGATGGAATAATGATTCGTTTACCAATGGAACAAGTTAAAACGGCTGGACGTGCTACACAAGGCGTTCGCTTAATTAAAGTAAATGATGAAAATAAAGTTTCATCTGTAGAAGTAGTAGAAAAAACAAATGAAGAAGAAGAAATAGAAGAAAAGGATTCTGAATAAGAATCTTTTCTTCTATGGGGGATAGAATAATGAAATCAACAAAAGTATTAAATAAAGAAGAATGGCAATTATTTAAAGGGAATGATAATATTGAAAGAGTAAAGAAGTATGAACAAGATAAAATTAATTTTTTAAAAAGAGGTGCAAAAAACTTTAGTATTATTTTTGGAATTTTCTTTGCAGTTCCAGTAGTAATATCCTTATTTATAGGAATTGATGAAATGGGAATGCAAATGGTAGGTGTATTAGCAGTATTTTGTTTAGTAGTTATAGGTGTATATAATCTATTTAATAATAATAAGATTAAAAATGTAAAATTAGATGCGATTGGTGATAAAGAATTATATTATCAAGTAGTTAAATTAAAACAAAAAAAGATGACTAGAATTTCTGGTGTCAATATAATGACATTTATATTAGAATTTGAGAGTGGTAAAAAAGTAAAACTCTCAGTAGATTCATATACTTATAATCTAATTACAAAAGTAGGTGCAATCGCAATTACTGCTAATCCAGATTCTGAATTAATTCATTATTTATTACCAATGGAAGATATAAATCCTACAACTTTAGAAGTAGAAGAATTGAAATATGCAAGTGGATTATAATAAGGAAAGGAAATGATTTTATGAGATTAGGAATTTTTAAACAAAAAATTGTATATACCCATACGAATGAGAAATAATAAAAATATTTGTATGGGAGGAAAATAAGATGAAAGAAAACAAATATGATAATAAAGAATTTTTTAGTAAATATAGTCAAATGGATAGATCAGTAAAAGGATTATCTGCAGCAGGAGAATGGGAAACCTTAAAATCTATTATGCCTAATCTAAAAAATAAAAGTATGTTAGATTTAGGATGTGGTTTTGGTTGGCATTGTCAATACGCTATTGATGAAGGTGCAAAAAAAGTAGTAGGTATTGATATATCTACAAATATGTTAGAAGTAGCTAAAGAAAAAACAGACTCTAGAATAGAATATGAAGTAAAAGCAATGGAAGATATTAATTATCCTAATGAGACATTTGATGTAGTTTTAAGTTCTTTAGCTTTACATTATATTAAAGATTTTAATATAGTAGTAGATAAAGTATATTCTTCTTTAAAAAAAGAGGGAGTATTTCTATTTTCTGTAGAACATCCAGTATTTACAGCTGAAGGTTCTCAAAATTGGAAATATAAGGAAAATGGAGACATAAATTATTTCCCGGTAAATAATTATTTCTATGAAGGTAAGAGAAATACTTCTTTTTTAGGAGAGAAAGTTGTTAAATATCATCGAACATTAACAACCTATATTCAATTATTATTGGATATAGGATTCAGTATTCATAAAGTAATTGAACCTATGCCAAGTAAACATCTTTTAGATGTACCTGGAATGAAGGATGAAATGCATAGACCAATGATGTTAATAATATATGCAGTTAAATAATAAAAAAGAGATATAGATTATATCTCTT
>JBKEBJ010000303.1:0-13186 GCA_047973105.1 Coprobacillaceae bacterium
TAGAAGATATAGCAGACAAAATAAACAGGATGCCAAGGAAAATGTTTGATTTTGAGACGCCATATGATGTAGAATATAAATTAATAGAAAGTGGTGCGGTTGAGATTACATAAAAGAAAAGCATCCCGTGGGATGCTTTTCTTTTATGCTTTGTTTTCTTGCATAGTTTTATATAATGCATGGCCACAGCTAATAACAGCTATAACAACGGCAATTACAATTATGATAAGAAGTACTGGATTGTTGCTTTCTTTTCCTATAAACTGCATAACATCATGACTTCCCCATTCATTATTTCTAACAAAATTCATAAAACTTTGGCTAAATATTGATGAACGAGTAACAAGATATATAAATGCTCCTGTGCTTACTATATCACTTATAATTACGCTCACGCAAACTACAGGTGTCCATCTTCGATAAATAAATTTGCAAGCATATTCAATTAATGCAAATACTCCAATAATAATGAACACTGGTATACATGTTGATAAGAAACTTGAAGAGAATACTTCTTCTATCGCTGTTCCGTTATAGTAGAAGCCCATTTTTATTGGCATAATACCACTACATACTAATACCGATATTACTGTAAAAACCGCAGATAATACAGCTCCAATAATAATATCTGATAATGGGATTGTTCCTTTATCATTCTTTTGTATTTCTGGTAAATCTTCTAATTTCCATTCCTCATTCTTATCAGGAGTTTCTTTTGTTCCTGTTCTTTCTGCAACTACAAAACCAACTGTTGTCCAAACAACTACTTGGAATAACCCACTTGCACTAAAAGATATTCCTTTTGATATAGTTTCCCTAAAAAGATCCTTAAGATTAGCCACACCATCTCCTGCAGCCATGACAGTAAATACTCCAGAAAATATCCCTACTACTAATAGAACAATTCCTACTAATGGAACTAGCCATTTTAACGTACGAATATATTCATCATACATGGCTGGTGGTATTAAATAACGAGGGTTTTGTCGATACTCTTCAGCCAATTTAGCTGGATCCCCTAATTCATAAAGCACTTCTTTGATAATATCATCATTCGCATTTTCAGGTAACATATCATAAATATTAGATTTTAATTCTTTACTTACATCCTCACGCTCTTTTTCTGGTAAACGACGTGTAACATCGTATACATATCTTTCTATTATATTATTCATTATTTATCCTCTCCTCACAAATAGAATCTATACTCTCCTGCATTTTATTCCACTCTACTAATAATTGATTAAATACTTCTTCCCCATATGCGCTAATACTGTAATACTTTCTTGGTCGACTTTCTCCTGTATCCCACTCACTATCCAATAAACCTTGCTTATCAAGTCTACGTAACAATGGGTATAATGTATTGGCTTCAATTTCAATATTTTTGTACTCCATAGTTTGTAATAATTCATAACCATAGTGTGGTTTCTTTAAACACCCTAACACTGCTAGAATTAAACTTCCTCGACGAAGCTCAGTGATGAAACTACTTATTTGATCTTTTTCAGACATATTATCACCTCACAACCATTATACTGTGCGACACACAATAATGTCAACATAAAAATATATTATTTTTAAAAGTATATAAAAAAAGAGGATTTTCTCCTCTTTTATTACTTTTATTTTTGATATGCTTTTTTTGTTATTTTTGGACGATTGATTGTATAAATTGGCCATCCTAATAAGAACGCTCCACCAACAATATTCCCAAGTGTTGTTAATAACATATGTAAAGGAACCCAATTCATTGGTAGTCTGCTTCCTAATTCCGCAAATCCAATAGTAATACTCCCCATGTTCGCAATGCTATGATCAAACCCTGGTAAAACAAACGCCATAACAATAACTAAATACATAATAATTTTAGCTACTTCATTTTTCAATTTGATTCCTGCGTATGCAGCAACACAAACTGTGAAGTTACATAAAATACCTTTGATGAATAATTGTACTGCATCAAAATCCATTTTATGATGCATAACATCCTTAATATATTCTGTTAAAATGACAGAATTGACTCCACTTTTAACAAATAAGAAACATACTAAGAATATACCAACAAAGTTGCCAAGATAACAAACAAGCCACATTGGTAGAATTTTAACAAATTTAATTTGTTTATCAAAGACAGGCATAATTGTTACAAAACAATTACCTGTAAATAATTCTGATCCAAGTAAACTGATTGCTGCCAGACCAATACCGAATGTACCAGCTAATGCAATTTTCGCAAAAGTTGGATGATTCTCAAACAGTAAAGCCCCCAATGTATAAGATAGAATTGTTGCTACCCCCAAATACAATCCTGCCACTACTGAGCGAACAAAGAATTTTTTTGGTTCTTCTTTAAATACCTTATACTTACTTAGTCCTAAATTGACTAACATTTCGTGGTCCATAAACGCCTCCTTAATTCCTGTTACATTATATGCCACTAGAAATCAATTTTCAACTCTTTTTTTATCCTAATGCAACATCTAGAATCATCATCAAAATAAAACCACTTAGCACACCAAATGTGCCAACATGACTATGTTCACCTAATTGTGCTTCTGGAATTAATTCTTCGACAACCACATACATCATTGCACCAGCAGCAAACGCTAATAACCATGGTAATATATGTCCAGTAAAACCAATTAGTAGTCCTGCAAATATACCTGCTATTGGTTCCACTATCCCACTCGCTGCACCCATTAAAAATGCCTTATGATTTGATAATCCTTGATCTTTTAATGGTAAAGAAATAGCTGCTCCTTCTGGTAAATTCTGCAATCCTATTCCTAACGCTAAAGCCATTGCAGAGGCCAATGAAATACTTCCATTTTGTGCTGCAATCGCAAATGTTAATCCAACTGCCATCCCTTCAGGAATATTGTGTAATGTAACTGCTAAAACTAACATAGTTTTTTTACTTAATGCTGATTTTATTCCTTCAGGTTCACTTTCGTTCAAATGTAGATGTGGAACTAATTTATCTAATAGTAATAAAAATCCTACACCTAAAACAAATCCACCAGTAGCGACTAGCCATCCAATATTTCCATTTTCTTCTGCCATATCAATAGCTGGAATTAATAATGACCATACTGATGCGGCAATCATTACTCCAGCTGCAAAACCTAAAAAGCATCGTTGCATATTAGGTTTAACTTCTGCTTTAAAAAAATAAACGATGGCAGCCCCAGCTGCTGTCATTGCGAAGGTGAACATGGTTCCAATTAATGCGTATCCTACTTCTTTCATTATAACCATCCCCCTTTATATAAGCTATTTTAGTATAAAATACTAAAAAATAAAATGAATATGATAATTAATTATAATGTAACGGTTTACATTACATATAATCCAAAAAAGCATCAAAAAATGATGCTTTTTTCACTATGAATCCTTCTTCTCTTTATTTACTAATGCATCTGCTACTTCTAATCCTCTAATTAATACTTTTGGTACATCATATCCTGCTTCTACAAAGTTTTCGCATATACTTCGAGCTTCGTTAACAGTTAATGAAGCAACCACAAACCATCCAATCAGTGGTGAAAACCCTAAATCTACATCTATCATTTTCCCTAACTCCATAAACCCTTGAGATAACATAAAAGAAAATGCAATCATTACCCAATACCCTAGTTTTTTCACTACTCCTTTAAGTCCTATCATAGAGGACACTTTTTGATTTATTCTAGCTTTCATTATGCCAGTTATATAATCAACTAAGTTAAGAAATAAAAACAATGCGAAAATAAACCAATGTTCTCCAAAAAACATTGTCAAACAAGCAACCATAGTCCCTATCACTGCATTGTATGCATCTGTGACCGTGCTTGCCATGTGCTTCACTTTCCTCACCTTCTTAATATTTTTGTTAGATACATACATAAGTATGTACCTAATATATTCTATGCGTAAATAAGAAAGTGGTATTGGCTTTTATATAGATATTTTCTTATTTTTTATCATTTCTATAGGGCGTATTGGTTGTGGTTCCCCATCTTGTAAATTCAATTCTAGCCAAATGACATCTAGCCATTGTTCATGTTTATAACCACATTTATGAAAAACACCTATTTCTTTAAAGTTAAACTTTTGATGAAATGCAATACTTGTCGGATTGGGAATAGTAATGCATGCATAAGCACGAAAATATCCTAATTCTTTTAACATATTCAATAATACAGAATATAGTTTTGTTCCAATTCCTTGGTGCTGTATTTTAGGATTTAAATATATCGATAACTCAACACCCCATTGATATGCAGCACGTGCACGATAGCCAGAAGCATAAGCATAACCAACAATAGTATTATCTTCTTTCGCTACAATATATGGATACTTACGTGTTGTATTTTCAATTCTTTTAGTAAATTCTTCAATTGTTGGTACATCATACTCAAATGTAAACACACTGTTTTCTACATAATATGCATAAATATCTAAAATGGCTTGGCTATCTTCTTGACTAACAAAACAAATTTCCATTCTCTTATACCTCCCTATTATTTACTATTTATCATCTTTTGTTATAATAATACAATAAGCAGAGGAGAAATATATGACTAAGAAAAAAAGTAATCCTATCATCACTATATGTTTTCTTCCTTTTCGTATTATATATAAACTTTTATTATCTATTTGTATTATATATTCCCATCTTAAAAATGCAATAAAAAAATGGATATATAGAAATAATATTGATGCTATGAGTGGTGTTGAATTTGAACATTTCACGAAAGAGTTATTAAAACAAAATGGCTACTATCATGTAGAGCTTACCAAGGCTAGCAATGATTATGGTATAGATATTCTGGCTATGAGAGATAAAACATTATACGCTATTCAATGTAAGAAATATAAAAATAAAGTGGGTATCGAAGCTGTTAGACAAGCGGCTACAGGATGTACCTTTTATGACCAAGACATTCCTGTTGTTTTTACGAATAGCACTTTTTCTTCACAAGCTATTAAACTAGCTGAAACATTGGATGTAGAACTTTGGGATCAAGAAATGTTACAACAATTAATGAGTAAAACAAAACAAATAAAAAGAAAAAAACATTTATTACTTCTTCTATTTTTGTCTATACTATTACTATTGGTATTCCTACTAAAATAAATTGTGGAAAATAGTAGATAATGCTATAATAAATGCACATTGGAGGATAACATATGAAAGATGGATATATACGTGTAGCAGCAGCGTCATTTAATACAACAATCGCTAATGTTACTAAAAATACAGATGCAATTTTACCACTCATTGACAAAGCATATGAAAATAAAACAAAAGCTATTGTATTTCCAGAACTGTGTTTAACTGGTTATACTTGCCAAGATTTATTTTTTCAAAACACTCTATTAGAAGCCACAAACTCAGGTCTTCAAAGAATTGTTTCTCATTCTAAAGGAAAAGATATTATTATTATTGTTGGTATGCCCTACCAACATAAAAATAAATTATATAATGTAGCAGCAGTTATTCATGATAATCAATTACTTGCGTTTGTTCCTAAAACACATATCCCTAATTATCAAGAATTTTATGAACATCGTCATTTCACAACAGCTCCAACAGATAATACATATGTTAGATGGAATAATCAAGATATTCCATTTGGTAAAAATTATATATTCACTTCTACCACTAATAAAGATTTTACTTTTGGAATTGAGATATGTGAAGATTTATGGCTTCCAAATGCGCCAAGTAATGCTTTAGCTTTAGAAGGAGCTAATTTAATATTTAATCCTTCAGCTAGTAATGAAGTTACAACAAAAGCCGATTATCGTCGTTTATTAATTCAATCCCAATCTGCCCGCCTTGTTTGTGGGTATGTATATAGTAATGCAGGTCAGGGAGAATCAACAACAGATGTTGTATTTAGTGGACACCATATCATTGGTGAGAATGGAACTATTATTAATGAAAGTCCACAATTTGTAAATAGCATTATATATGGTGATTTAGACTTACAAAAACTATCTAGTGAACGACGTAAGTTAACAACATATGATAATCATGATACGTATGAAAAAATATATTTCAATACTGATAATATTGATTTAAATACTACCTACTATTATGATGCTCATCCTTTTGTTCCTAATAATCCTGATGTTCGCGCAATCCGTTGTCAAGAAGTATTTAATATTCAAAAGTATGGTTTAATGCAACGATTACAAACAACTGGTATCCAAAAAGTTGTAATTGGAATTTCTGGTGGATTAGATTCAACACTTGCATTATTAGTATGTAAACTCGCATTTGATGAATTACAATTACCTAGTGAAAATATCATTGCCATTACTATGCCTTGTTTTGGCACAACAAAACGAACTAAAAATAACGCCTTGTTATTAATGGAGGAGTTACATGTAACAAGTCTTACTATTGATATTACGGACTCTGTCAAACAACAATTTATTGATTTAGAACAAGATGAGAATAATCACGATATTACTTTTGAAAATGTACAAGCTAGAGCTAGAACTTCAATTTTAATGAATAAAGCTAACCAAGTTGGTGGCTTAGTTATTGGAACTGGTGATTTATCTGAGGTTGCACTTGGTTGGTCTACATACAATGGTGATCACATGTCAATGTATGCTGTTAATGTATCTGTTCCAAAAACATTGATACGTTACTTAGTAGACTACGTCGCAACATTATATCCTAACTCTATTTTAGAAGGAGTTCTAGAGGATGTCCTAGATACACCAGTATCTCCTGAATTGTTGCCTACTAATAGTAATAAGATTGTTCAAAAAACAGAAGATATTGTTGGACCTTATGAACTCCATGATTTCTTCTTATATCATTTTATTCGTTTTGGAGATATTCCTCGTAAACTATTTAGGAAAACAGAACTCGCATTTAAAGGTACCTACGATAAAGAAACTATTAAGAAATGGATGAGCCTTTTCTATCGCCGTTTCTTTACCCAACAATTTAAAAGGAGTTGCATTCCTGATGGACCTAAAGTTGGAACGGTATCATTATCCCCTCGTGGTGATTGGCGCATGCCAAGTGATGCAAATGTCGAAATGTGGTTACAACAAGTGAATGATTTATAATATACAGCCAATACTACTCATAGTATTGGTTTTTTATTAATAACATAGATTTTTTAAAAAAACTGTATTAAGGTGTTGACACAGTTCGTATCATGTTGTATTATTGTATTAGTTCATTAATACAGTAATACAACATGAATGAAATATATAAATGTAAAAAGGTAGCAACCAAAACTAGAAGGGAGAACATTTATGAGTGAATATATTTTAGAGACAAAAGATTTAACAAAACGATTTGGAAAGAAAAATGCAGTAGATGCAGTCAATATGCATGTTAAAGAAGGTGAAATTTATGGTTTCATTGGTAGAAATGGTGCTGGGAAAACAACATTTCTAAAAATGATTGCGAATCTATTGCATAAAAGTAGTGGAGAAATTGAATTATTTGGTAGTTTAGACTTAAAAAAATCAAGACATAAAATTGGAGTTCTTATTGAAAATCCTGGATTATATCCCGCAATGACAGCGTATGATAATTTAAAAATGAAATGTATGATACTAGGAATTGAAGATTCTGATAAGAAAATCAAAGAATTATTACATCTTGTTGGTTTAGATAATGTTGCAAAAAAGAAAGCAAAACACTTTTCTTTAGGAATGAAACAACGTTTAGGATTAGCGATTACTTTAATCAATGATCCAAAATTATTATTATTAGATGAACCAATAAATGGTTTAGATCCACAAGGAATTGTTGAAATTCGTGAAATATTATTGAAATTACAAGCAAGAGGAATGACTATTATTATTTCTTCACATATCTTAGAAGAATTGGTAAAAATCGCGAATCGATTTGGTGTTATTGCTTCAGGGAATTTAGTAAAAGAAATAACTAGAGATCAATTAGATGAATTAGCGAAACAATCTATTCAAGTAGAAGTTAATGATATTCCAGAAAGTATTCAAACTCTAAAACAATTAAATATAACAGAATATGAATATAACGATAATACATTAAGTATTTTTGATTTAAATATTGATAGAGCTGTATTAAACTCAACGCTAGTAGGTAATGGAGTATTAGTATCATCTATCTTTGAAAAGAACGAAAGTTCAGAAGAATTATTTATTGAAATGATGGGGGGGAGCAAATTATGTTTAATTTATTAAAAGCAGATATATATCGATTATTTAAAACAAAAAGTTATTATATAGTAGGAATTCTTTTAGGATTATTTATTACAATGGTTATGTATTCTTTAGGAGAAATACCAGAACATGGTGTCAATCCTTCAAATCTACAATTCATTGATTTAGTATACAATTCATTTATGGGAACATTCATTATCATGATTATTGGTATTGAAGGTGCTGTGTATATTTGTACAGATTACAGTAGTGGTTCTATCAAAAATATCGCTTCTAGTGTGAATCGAAAATCAAGTATCGCTATTTCAAAATTTATTGCATACGCTATTGGTGTTGCTTTGTATATAGTATTTATATTAATAGTTGCTTATATTTTTGGAAATGTATTTATTGGAAATGTAGTAATTGGAGATATTGGAAAAATCGCAAGTTACCTTGGAATGGTATATTTCTTAATGTTAGTTATGATGGGTGTCGTTGTTTTATCTTCTAGCTTATTTAGAAATAACGCTGCAAGCATTACAACATTAGTTCTTGTTATCTTAGTATCTGGATTCTTATATACATCATTAAATCAATTCCTTGGTAGTGATTTATCAGAATTCTCACCAATTATTAATTATCAAATGTTAACACCAGATAATACGAATACTTGGTTGACTACCATTCTTAGTGGTTTAGGCTTCTTAGGTGTTTACCTAGTAGGATCTGCAATTCTAATGGAGAAAAAAGATATAACATAGTATATAAGCAGGAGAAATCCTGCTTTTTATATATTTTATTATCTTGCCTTTCCCCTATCTACATGTAATAATTCTAGTAATAAAAAGGAGAAATTCATTTATGAAAATCAGTTATACAATCGCAACAATAGAAAATTTTGATGAAATCTTTAATTTATTTCAAGCTAGTATTAAAGAAATGGCTAATAATGGCATTGAACAATGGGATTCTTTATATCCAGATAAACAAACAATAACTAATGATATTTATAAAGAAGAACTATATATTGGAACAATAACCAATACTATCGTTGTTGTTTTTGTTATTAATGAAGAATATGACGATGCTTATAATGATGTCTCATGGCATCTCCAAACAAAAAAATTCAAGATTTTACACCGATTATGTGTAAACCCTGATTTTCAAAACAAAGGTATCGCAAAAATCACTATGAAATATATCGAAGAACAACTAATATTGAAAAAAATCGATGCGATTCGTTTAGATGCATTTTCAAATAATCCTTATGCCTTAAGACTATATCATTCTTTAGGCTTTATTATCGTTGGTGAAACAATATTTAGAAAAGGAAAATTTCTATTGATGGAAAAAATACTAAATCAAAAACTCTAGAATTATTATTTCTAGAGTTAATATAATTATTTATTTTAGCTTAAGTTTTACTATAGTTAAAACTAAGCATTTGTTATAACAAGTATATCTTATTTCACTTTGTCTTTTCTGTACATCTCTGCCACAATAATTGTTGATAAACCAAGCAAAATCAAATACCCAATTGACTCCATCGTATCAGAAGTATTAACACTATTATCCATAGCTATTTCTTTTGGTTTTTCTAATATTTCTTCTGGATTTGTCACTATTTCTTTTTTTAATTTTATATCAACAGTTAATGTATGTACCTGATTTTTATCTACCTCTGATAATATCCAATCAATAGTTCCAGTACTTTTATCAATAATGGCTGTTCCACCATCCTCACTAACTTTCCACTCTATACTCTGAATATTTGTTAAGTCAAAGTATGTGTCTAAAGTTTCTTTGATTTGGGTATTTACTGTATGGGAAGTAATATCTTCTAAAAGTTGTCCCATTGCTTCTTCAAATGCAGTAGAATCATAGCCATCATAACAAGTACTTTGATTATATGAAACATTTTCTAAGTGATAATATATATCATCTTTTCCATATGCTGCAATAGGATATACATTGACTCCCATATCCCTTAATGTCTGTGCTTCATCAAGACCTTCATATCCTATATCAGGTCTAGTTGAACCACTAATCATGATGATTACTGGTATTCTCTCATCATCAGTCCCTCTATTATTGACTAAATCAATAGCTCCTTGTAATCCAGTAGTATAAGAGATTGCACTTCCCCCAGTAACAGGTTTCATCTCATTATATATTTCATTAATATTTTTACTGAAGCCATTTGTGTTCCAACCATTATTACCACCAAAACTAGTTATTGCAACACGATTATCATAATTTTCATCATTGCCATCTAAAACTATTTTTATTGCATCCTTCACTATATCTTCTACAAAGAAAGATCTCGAGTGCGTATAATTTGTTCCATTAAATGTTGTATTCGCTGTTTGTAATAATCCGCCACTATTGTCAACAACAAATATAAAATCGTATTTCTGCGTTACTTTTTCACCATAGTCTAGGCGAAGTTCAGCATCTGTTTTTTCTTCATTTTTCCATTTTAATGCTACTGAACTTACAGTTTCATCTGTTCCATTATCAGAAAAAATTTCATAATCGCTCAAATCAGGAGCTATAAGTGAAGCATTAAATAAAGGTAATTGTCCTGTTACATTTACAATTTTTTTATGTATGATACTATCTATACTATTACAACCTAAGAAAACTTCTGCTCCCATGCTTGTAACTGTTTCTGGTATCATTACTTCTCCATCCAAACTCACACAATCTCTAAATGCCTGTTCACCTAAATATACTAGATTTTCTGGTAATACCACAGATGTTATTTTACTACAATTTCTAAATGCACTATTCTGGATGTTTATAACAGAATCCGGAATTACTAAATCTCCAATAATTCCTGTGCAGCCATTAAAAGTTAATGACGAAATGCTAGTTAATTGATTAGATAATGTTAAAGTTCCATTGAAACCAGTACACCCATAAAATGCTTGTGATTCCATTGTAATAACTGAATTTGGAATAATTAAATTTCCCGTCAATCCTGTACACCCTTGAAAAGCAGATGATCCTATTGATATAAGATTATTTGGTAAAACTAATGTTCCTGTTAACCCTGTGCACCCTCTAAAGGCGTTATTTCCTATAGTTTTTATAGTGTTAGGTATACTAATTTGTCCTGTTATTCCAGTCTGTCCTGAAAAAGCAGACGGACTAATTGCAGTAACAGTATATGTATTAGAATCTATTTCCACAGTCTCAGGGATTGTTAAATCGCTAAGAACAGCTGTCCAATCTTTATGTCCTGTAATAGTTGCAGTTAAAGTATCAGTTTCAAAACTATATTGAAACTCCCCTACTACTGCACTGAATTGAATTTTACTTTGTATTGAAGAATTACTATTTGTATCAATGTCAATATTTGGTAAAACATCCTCTATATTATCTATCTCTAAATCTTCTTGTGCATATGTATAGTAATAATTACTAAAAATTGCACTACTCACTACGAATAAAGCTAAACACACACTTTTTCTTTCCCTAAGCTTTTTCATAAATTCCTCCTTCTTCTATCAATTTATGCATATTTCCTACTTACCAAAAAAGTATAACATGGCTTTTTAGTACATGTCTTAATTCCCATTATGTTTCTATATTTAAACAAAATATGTAATTATGATGATTGTTTGACTATTTGAATAAAGAAGTTATGAATTTTATAGATTGCCTTCAACTTTAATGATAAAATATATCTATTGAGGTGAGCATATGCATATATATACAGGATTAGATTATTCATATAAATGGAAACAGATAATACAAACATGTATTAAGGAGGCTAGTAAAAATCCCTTTACAACATACTATGTCATTGTTAAAGATCCTTCTTTTATGGAAGAAACCTTTTTACAATACACAGATTCTTTATTTAATATTGAAATTACAACACTATCTCTTTTAACAAAAAAACTACAAGTTTCTAAAAAAAGTGAACTTACAAAAATACAAAAAGTTCTTCTTCTAAAAAAAATCTTAGAAAATAATAAGAATAATACTTTATATCAAGAAAAAAATATTTTTTCATCCATTGATAATCTTTTACTTATCTTTGATGACTTTTATCGTAATGAAATGAAAGATATATCATTAGATTCATTAACTTCGTTAACTAAAGAAAAGGTTTCTTCTTGTCATTCTTTATATCAACAGTTTATGGAATCTATACCAAATACATATACTTATTCGTATTTAGATACTATATCTATTACTTTTACCAATCAAGTATTTTATATTATGGAAGATAGTATTCTTGATAATAAGAGTATATCTTTTGTCGAAAAAATAGCTAAAAAAAATACAGTATATATTATCGCTAACTATGAAAATGATGAACGTTTGGTTCAAAAAACATACCAACGATATTTTTCTAAATATTCTAGTTCAAATATAATAAATGAATCCTCTTATAGTTCCTTTATATGTAAACAATTATTTTCTAACGATGTTCATAAGTATGATAAAGAACATCCCTTTTCAATAATTAAAGAAACCAACCCAAGCGAAGAGATAAAGAGTATATGTTTTTCTATTTACCAAAATATCATTGAAAAACAAATGTCATATAAAGATTTCGCAATTTATTATCCAAATACACAATACTTAGAGTTAATTCAAAAAACTTTAACTGACTTTAATTTACCTATGAATTCTATTCCTATTCCTAAAGAATATCCAAGTATTACTGCTATTCACTCATTATTACAATATGCCTTCACAAAACAAGATGAAGATATGATTGTTTTATTGGATACTTTAGTATTGAAAAGATGTAATTCTTTTCAACAAGTCAATTTCTATAAAAAATCTTTTCAAGAAACAAATACAGTATATAGTGATAGCTATTTAGAACTCAAAGAATATATAGATAGTACATATATAATTCCATTATGCAACGCTATTACTATAAAAGAAATAACTTCTATCATACTTAATTTTATACAAGATGATTTAGTCTATAGTGAAGATATTAGTACTATTACTTCATATTTTTCTACATTCAATGAGTATGAAGAAAGTATTACTTTGATAGATTATA
>JBKEBJ010000075.1:0-1607 GCA_047973105.1 Coprobacillaceae bacterium
TATATATAGATGATCAAATAAAATTATGTTTTGAATTATTGTCTGATTTAAAAAATGATAAAAAAGCGAATTTATTTATTTCTCACTTATTAGATTTATCAGAAAAGTATCATTTACGTGATAATCTTTGGCAAAGTCTTTTACTGCATATATTGGTAAATCATGAAAATGCTTTTACTTTAGCGTTAGAGAGAAAAATAAAAATAGACCCACTACTAGAAACTTTAGTAAAAGAAGATTTTTTGGTTTTATATGATTTATTTACTTATGATTTTTCTATGTTAGAAGAAAAAAAGCGTAATGTCTTACATCATTTTACACCATCTAAACCAATTATTAATTCAGAAATTGCTGAATTATTACAAACCTTACAAAACAATTTAAGTAAATGTAATAACTATGAAGAATTCTATCAAATATTAAAACAACATTATTATACTTATGGTGTTGGAAAATATGGTTTGAATAAAGCATTTCGCTATGAAACTAACACTATTCAACCTATAATACATATAGGGGATAATACCTTATCACAACTAATTGGTTGTGAATCTCAAAAGAAGCGATTGACTGAAAATACAGAAGCCTTTTTAAAAGGTAAAGAAGCGAATAATGTTTTATTGTATGGAGATAGTGGTACAGGGAAATCTAGTAGTATAAAAGCATTGTTAAATGCGTATTACAAAGATGGTCTGCGTATGGTAGAAGTGTATAAACATCAATTCAAATACTTACCAAACATTATTCAAGAATTACAATCTCGTAATTATAAATTTATTATTTTTATGGATGATCTTTCTTTTGAAGATTTTGAAATTGAATATAAATACTTAAAAGCAGTAATTGAAGGTGGATTAGAAAAGAAACCAGATAATGTTTTAATTTATGCAACAAGTAATCGTAGACATTTAATTAAACAAACTTGGACAGATAGACAATCTGGTGATGAAGTAAGTATTAATGATGCCATGCAAGAAAAATTGTCATTAAGTTCAAGATTTGGTGTTTCCATATTATTTGTCCATCCAAATAAGCTTGAATATTTAAATATTGTCGATGGATTAGCTAAACAATATGGCATAACAATGGATATGGATACATTACATGAACAAGCATTAACTTGGGAGCTACGACATGGTGGTTTTTCTGGTAGAACCGCAAAACAATTCATTCATGCACTTTTAAGTAAATAAAGGAGATTTATGCAAAAATTACAAGTAACAGATTATGATAAAATTAAATCGTATTTAGATGTTGCTAATTATGAAGGATATAATTCTAACTTTGTAACAATGATGATGTGGGATCATGAATATCACGTTCAATATGAAATTCATGACCACTTCTTAATCATGCTACAAGAATATAAAGATATCCTCTTTTTTGCTATGCCATTTTGTAAAAAAGAGTATTGCAAAGAAGCGATTGATTATATGATTCAATATGCTAATGAACATGATTTTCCATTCTTAATAGATGGTGTTACAAAAGAAATAAAAGAATATATAAAATCAATATATAAAGATACATTTATTTATCAATCAACACCTGATAATGATGATTATGTATATGATAAAGAACTTTTAGAAACTTTATCAGGAAAAAAG
>JBKEBJ010000187.1:0-5372 GCA_047973105.1 Coprobacillaceae bacterium
TTCCTTCAGATTCCATCTCACGATGGACACCCTTGATATTGGCTAGTGGTTGGCAGTTGCGACATCACCCCCACAGTGGACTTTCACCACCTAGATATATGCCATGCCTGGCGTACATATAGAAGGAGTTACAAGTGATAATTATTACATGTAACTCCTTTTTATTATAGTGAATATGGATAATCTATTTCTTTTAATTCTTCTAACAAAGCCTCTATATCTTCTAAGTCTTTATTAATATTATTTATTAAATCCTTTGTTATGGGTTGTTGTTTATAAACATAGTCTACATCACTATAAGCTAATGCATCTAACTCATAATATTCAATTGCCCACTCTATATACTTTTCTGGTGTATTTGTATATATATTTAAGAATTCTTCTATTAATGAATCAGGATTTAAGAAATCTTGAGGATTCCATTCCCCATTATCATTAGTCCATATAACAAAAGTAGTGCCTATTGTTTTTATTGGTTCTTTATAAATAAAGGAATGAAATATCTTTGGGATTTGTTTCTTTATAGAAGTTGTATCTATGGACTCTTTTTCATTTATATAACCATTAACTATACACGCATTGTCTTTAAACAATATTAAAAGTTCATCGCCTTGTCCATTTCGCATCGTATAACATTCTTCATCTTCATCCCACTTACTATTATAACTATGATATCGATATTCCCAATCTTCACATATAATAGCGTCTAAAACTGCTAAGGACTTACATATCTTTTGTAGTTCGATTTTATTTTCAATCATCAGTATCTCCTTGTTGTTATTCTTTCTTTTAAGTATAACAGAATTTATGATATAAAAAAGACAGTTAAACTTTTGTTAACTGTCAATAGTATTATTTTATAGAAGCTAAGTAGTCTTCTTGAAACTTTTGAATTCCTTGATCGGTTAATGGATGATTGATCATTTGTTTTAATAACCCAAATGGAACTGTTGCGATATGTGCTCCTAGTTTAGCGCATTCTAGAATTTGAATAGTATTACGAATACTAGCACAAATGATTTCAGATTTTATATTTTGGACTTTAAAGATAGTCACTATTTCTTCAATCAGTTGCATACCATCCATACTAATATCATCTAATCTTCCAATAAATGGAGAAACATACGCAGCACCAGCATGTGCTGCAAGCATTGCTTGTGATGCATTAAAGATTAATGTCATATTTACTTTAATACCTTCGTTACTTAACACTTTACATGCTTTTAAGCCTTCCATTGTAGTTGGTAATTTAACTACCATATTTTTATGAATCTTAGAAATGTCTCTACCTTCCTCAATCATTTTATTTGCAATAAGCGTTGTTGCTTTTACTTCACCACTAATCGGTCCATCAACAATACTTGTAATTTCTTCAATTACTGTTTTGAAATCTCTTCCCTCTTTTGCGATGATAGATGGATTTGTTGTAACACCAACAATAACTCCTAAATCATTCGCTGTTTTAATATCTTCAATATTCGCTGTATCTAAGAATAACTTCATTTTTATTTCCTCCTTTTACTTTGAAGTGTGTATTTCATAATTCTTATTATTTTGAATTTTTACTAATAATTGTTTCCATTTCCCTATCATAAATCCAGTTATCGATACCGATATGATAGTTCCAATACCAAAAGTACCACCTAATAAAAAGCCAATTATTACATAGGTTGCATCAACTATAGTTCGCATAAGTGGATATGACATATTTGTTTTTTCTTCCAACTTATGTAATAATGCATCTAGAGCATTCATTCCTAAATTTAGTTGAATTAATATCGCTAAGGCAAGACTTAAAAAAACTTGTCCTGTCGCAAATCCTAGAAAACGAACAATCATATTTTGGTCTATAAATCCAATTGGTGAGAAGATATAACAATAGAAATCAATAAAGTATCCTGCCAGTAAAGCATATACTACTGTTCCTAGTCCTAGATTACTTCTTGCGACAATTAAAGCAATTACAATAATAATAACATTATATACTAAGGACGCATTTCCATAAGATATCCCTGTAGCTTTTTGAATTCCTTCACATAACAAACCGATGGAATCTGCCCCTAAACCACACTCTAGAAATAATGCGACTCCAATTCCAACTAAATTCATCACAATGAAAATAAGGAAAATGGATTGAATTTTTTTAGACATTCTTGTACCTCCCTTGTCTTGTTACCTAGATTATAGTATTTGTCTATAGGTTTACATATGACAAATGGCACTTTCTTACATAATATTTTATTAGGAGAAATTAAATATGAAATTAGATACATTACTATCACTATATCCAAATACTACAGATCAAGAATTTATACAACTCTTCTTTTCTAAAGCATCTACTTCTATTTTAGATTCGATAACTGTTAAAACCTTTCTTCCTAAAAGTACTATTATTTCCTCTTCAACATCTAATGATACTATTTTCATTTTGATGAAAGGAAAGCTAACAGCTAGAGAAGATCATGTTTCTAAACTTGCATTTTATTTCACCGAATTTCATCCTATAGATATTATTGGTGATTATGAATTCTTTGCGGGAGTAACAAATCCCTTTGTTAGTATTATTTCTATTAGTGAAGCTGAATGTATCTGTATTCCTATTAAAGAATATGAAGCTTTACTATTAGAAAATTCTGAAGCTTCTTTTTATCGAATGAAACTATTAATGCATGATATGGCTGTTGCAGCATCGATAAATAGACAATATCTATTTATGGATAAAATCCATCGTTGTATGCACCAACTAGTAATTACATATAAGAAGAATATAGATAAAGATAAAACACAAGTATTAGATATTCCTAGAGAACAATTAGCTTCTAGGATTGGTTGTTCCATTCGAAATTGTCATCGAATTATTAAACAATTAGTTGATTCTTCCTATATTACAATTGATAAACGAAAAATTTGTATTACTGAAAACCAATACCAACAAATGTTAGATATCTTACATGCATACGACATACATATTTAGAACTCTAAGAAAAAAGAACCAGTAAATCTATAAAAGATTTCTGGTTCTTCTATTATTTATACGATATTATTATCAATCAGATATTTTAAGTCAGTAGGATTTATCATCCAATATGTATCCTTAGCACCATTTTTATATCTTTCAATATCTTTTCTAATATCTTCATTAAGAGAGTTTATACATTTTTTAGTTAATCTATTTATATAATTTCTTCCAACATATGTATCAATAAACTTAATTGTAAAATGATATATGTCATATTGTTCATCACTAGCAATAGTCTTTATTGTTTCTATAAAATCAGTTTCAAACATATTTGTTAGTTTAATGATTGTATTATTCATATTATTAACTAGTTCATCTATTACTTTCTCTATTTCCTCTTTATGAAGAATACTATACCAATCATTACCATTATTAGGTTTGAATTTATAATAGCCTACTTGACTATGAACATTTAATTTCTTATCAAATGATTTACTCCAAATTTGACATTCACTTTGAATCTCAATATTTTCAAATGAAGAATTCCATTTTGAAGTATAAAAATTAATTTGAAATACTAAATCTTTAATCGTCTTTTTTAAACAACGTTGACTTTTAAAATATTTCCAACCTTTATCATTATATGTATCAATAAGCTGTTTATAAAATAATTCATATGCTTCATCAATAGCTAATGCTTCTTTTTTATTCTTTGATGGATTAAATAACTTCATATCTGTTTACCTCTTAACTATATATTAGTCAGTATCTGTAATGCTTATTAATGTTACTCTATTATATCTTTTATCAACTAGTATCCATGAATAGTCCCAAGCAACATCATAAAACCAACTTCCTGGTTCTTCAAAAATAGATGTATTCATAAACAAGACTTCATCAAATCTATTTTGAAAAGCTTCTTCAACATATGTGATTGCAGTATTCCAAGCATCATCACACTCTATATGTTCATAGGCACCACCTTGGTATAGATTTCTAGCAATACTCCCTACTAAACTAAATATATCTGTATGATATGAAATCAATCTATCTTTATTTGGATTTTTAATAGTAATATCTAAATCGTTTCTAAAATCTACTAAATCTTTATGACTTAAGAGGTTCTTTAGAAATTCAATCTCTTGTAATCGATTTCTATGAATATACCATTGTATATCACTATTTGAATCTATTCTATATCGATGAATTTGCATTCCCCCATTTACATGGGTTAATGCAAACTTATTAATTAAGGCTAATGAAATATCATCTAAATCTTCCTTAATAAAAGAAACAGTATCCCATAGTTTTTTATGACTAAGTACTTGCTTGTTTTGTATCCAATCGATTTTCATAGATATCCCCTCCCTAATTAATATCCTTGCTGTAACATAGCTTGATTACACTCCAATATTCCATGTTTACGTACAAAGAATCCTGATACTTCCATTTCGTTTAATACACGACGTAAATGACGTTCTGAGATACCTAGTTTTTGTGATACTTCTTTACCTTTAAATCGAATACTACTTGTTTCTTGTTTTACTATCTGTTCTACTAAATATTTACATAGTCGTTGTTTTACTGAATATAACATTTTCTGAGAGTAATTAGTAGAGGAAGAATATAACTTTTTCGCAAACTTCTCACACATCATCTTTAAGAAGACTCTATCTTCCATAACAATACGAAAGAATACATCTCTAGGAATAACAATGACAGTTGTTGGTTGAATAGCACGAACATTATATAGTGCTTCACAATCATTCAATAATTCAATATCACCATTAAAACTAACTGGCTCTAAGTAATCTAAAAGAATGACTTTACCATCTTCAGAATATGGAATTACTTTACATTTACCTTCTACAATAATACTAAAAGATTCTATTACTTCCCCCGCATGACATAAATATTCACCAGGTGAATATTGACGTAAAAAAATCTCTTTTATAAATGGTAATAATGTATGTAATTGATATTTCTCTAAATACTGTTTTAATATTCCCTCATTATCCATTGTTTTCTATCTCTTTTCCTAGCATTATTAGACAATTATCACAATTGCGGACATATGTCCTCTTAAACAGATTCTCTTTTTATTATACTTAAAGTAACTGGTAGTGTAAAGCGACCAAAAACAAATATAGAGAGAGAAAAGGAGAAGAAAATTATGAAGTCAATTATTGATAACCCTGCATTATATGAAGAAGGAAAAGCACGTGTAAGTTGGTATAAAGAACATATGCCTATTGTGAATTCATTAATTGAAGAATTTAAACGTGATCAGCCATATCATCCTTAATTTCCTCAATCCATCCAACTGCTCCATACTCACTTTTCTTCATCTGTGGAACTTTTGTGCCATCCTTTGACTCCTGCCATACCAGATTATCTGCTTCATCGACTGCCT
>JBKEBJ010000214.1:0-2373 GCA_047973105.1 Coprobacillaceae bacterium
TGCGCATTATCTTTATCTTTTGTTCTAAATAATTGATTTACTACTTTTATTTGATCTAATATATTGGTTAACGCTAATGACGTATTTAAGTCATCCTCTAAAGCTTCAACCATCGTATCCACAACAGCCTTATCAATATCTTGTTTTTCTATATCTTCTACTTGTAAATATAAAGATACTTGTTTAATAACATTTTCTACTTTCGCCACTTCTTTTTTTACATTATCTAATAGTATGTCTGTAAAGTTTAATGGATTACGATAATGTGAGGATAACATCAACCATTTAGTAACATTACATCCCCATTCCTTAACAATATCTTTAGCCCATAGAACATTTCCTTTTGACTTAGACATTTTTTCATTATTAATATTAATCATTTGATTGTGCATCCATGTATGTGCTATTGGATGATGGTGACAAGCTATTGATTGTGCTATTTCATTTTCGTGATGCGGGAATTTTAAGTCTTGTCCGCCACCATGAATATCTATTTTTCCATCTTCAAACAAATCGTTAATCATAACCACACATTCTGTATGCCAACCAGGCCTACCTTTTGACCATGGACTATCAAAGCGAATTCCTTCTTCTGTTTTCTTCCATAAAGCAAAGTCAGTAGATTCTTCTTTTTTTGTATTTTCTTCTACTCGTTCACTAGCTCCAGCCAATAAATCTTCAATACGTATTCCAGATAACTGTCCATATTCTTTTATCTTAGAGACTTTAAAATAAACATCACCATCTACCTCATATGCATATCCATCCTTTACTAGACCATCGATAAAGCTAATAATTGCATCTATAGTATTTGTTACTCTTGGTGAATATGTTGGAAATAATAGGTTTAAATCTTTTCGAACTTGTTCGTATGCTTCAATATATTTATCTGTTAGTTCTTTTTCAGTTATACCTTCTTCTTTAGCTGCTTTGATGATTTTATCATCAACATCCGTAAAGTTTGATACAAAAGTAACTTTGTAACCTAAATATTCAAATGTTCTACGTAATACATCAAAGACAATCATTGGTCTTGTATTTCCAATGTGAACATAATTATAAACGGTTGGTCCACATACATAGATACTTACTTCCCCTTCTTTGATAGGTTTAAAAGTTTCTTTTTTATTTGTTAATGTGTTAAATATTTTCATTTCCTTACCTCCTAATAAAAAAAGCATGGTATTACAAAGACACTTATGTGCTGTTCCACCTTGTAATATATGCTTTTATTTTTCTATTAACGCTAGAATACGTCTCTTCTTTTCAAAGAGCTCAAATAAGTGCATATTTATTATTTTCATTTAGTCATTTCCACCATCCGACTATCTCTATAAATTTCCATAATAACTTTCTCTTATTTATAATTTCCTATTATTCTTTATTTTCCTCTACAACGATAGATTGTAAGAATGTTGTTATTTCCTTACTATTTGCTTCATATTTTTCTGTAGTTGCCATATAACCATATACATACGTATGTTCATCTGTAAAATAAACAATATGTTTAAATCGCATTCCTGTATCTACATAGCTTCCTGTAATCTCATATACTGTTAAGCCACTTTCTAATATTGGCATAGATATGACAATATTACTAGCTCCATTTTGTTCTAATTCTGCAGTATATAATTCATCACGATCTTTTAGTTCATTTACTGTTTCATCTTCAGTAACTTCATAAAAAATAGATTCTTCATCATCATGAAAATGAATAGTTTCATTATTTGTTAGTTCCCCATCTAACTCATAACGATTAGGATAATAAAACCTTACATTATCCATTACATACTCTGTTCCTTCTTTTTTTAAACTAGTATATTCTAAACGTGATCCACAAGCAACTAACATTAAACAGCAGGTGGAAAATACTCCCACTTTCCACAAACCTCTCATATAATCACTCCCTGTATATGCTATTTATCCTTATTTTACACAACTATGAGTAATTTTACAACTACATAAATTTACATCAATGGACACTAAAAGATTGTAATTCATACAAAATACCACCTTCATCTATACCCTTTGTTATATGCCTGTATTTTTTTTATTACTCAACAATGTAAATAATGACGTCCACATACTGTAACACATCAATACTATTATGTCCAATTCAGAGTTAAACAATCCCCTTTATATCATACGCATAATGAAGTGTAATATTCTTTTATTCTGAATTAGCAGATATCTATATTGTATAAAATAATGGAAAAGATTCTAATGATGATACTTTATTTTTAATCCTTGTTACTATTAAAAGGCAGATGTATTCTCTTACATCTCTTTTTATTTTAAAAATATTCTAAATTTTCTAATCCTTAATACTACTTTTAAGCGTGTAAATATTAGGTTAAGTAGTTTTATATTATG
>JBKEBJ010000219.1:0-6408 GCA_047973105.1 Coprobacillaceae bacterium
TTAAAGAAGTTAAGTTATTGTTATTAACATATAATGCACCTAATATTGTATCAGCATTACTTAAAAATGATAACTCTGACAAAGATGTCAATTTGTTATTTGATATATTTAATGAACTTAAATTATGATAATCTCCTGCATCATAAATATCATGTAACACTTGTAAAGACTCAATTTCATTATTTTCTAAATCCAAATCTCCATAATCGAATAAAGAAGTAGCAAATGCTTTTAAAAAGCTAATATCATTAATTTTATTATTAGATAAATCTAGAAATCTTAATCCTTCCAAACTATTTTGAATATTAATTTCTTTAATATTATTATTATGTAATGTTACGTAATTAAGTTGTGAACAAGATTGAATATCATCTACATTTGTAAGAAGATTATTACTTGCATTTAATTGTGGAAAACCTTGTATTCCATCTAAACTAGTTAATTTATTATTAGAAACATCCAAGCTACCTAATGAAAAAGAACTGTTCTTAAAACCACTTAAATCACTAATATCATTATTATGTAGTTTTAGTTCATATAAATTAGTTAAATTTTCTAATCCATCAATATTCTTAATTTTATTATTATCTAAATAAAGAGAGTTTAACTCTATTAAATTCGATAATGATGTTACGTCTTCAATAAGATTATTTTGTAAGTTCAAATTCATCAACACAGTAATATTAGTTAATGCTTGAATATCTTTAATCTTATTATTACTTAAATCTAATTCTCTTAATTCGCTTGCATTCTGTAATCCATTAGTTGATGTGATAAGATTACCTTTAGCATAAACAGTCTCTACTGCAGTAGAATTTGTTAATGGTGATAAACTTGTAATCTTATTACTTTCAATGTTTACATAATAAAGGTTTGGCTTATTTATTAAAGCATCAATTGTACTCAAATTGTTGTTTTTTACATCGACAGATTCTAATGTTGTTATATTTGATAATCCATCAATATTCATAAGCTTACCATCTTGTGAAGTAAAAGTGCGTAATGGGATATTACTATCTATTGTTCCTATCTCCGTGATAGAACAGTTTTGTAAATATATATCTGTTAATGCAGGTAGATTATATAATCCAGACAATGATGTAAGATTCTGATTTTCTCTTATATTAAGAGAAGTTAAATGTTCCAAATTATTAATTGGAGCTAATGAATCAATCTCTGTATCATATAAATCTATGTATTCTAAATTTCTAAAATATTGTATACCCGCAATATCAGTAATCCCCTGATCAGAATTTGTATAAAAATAATTATGATTATCTAATTCTTCTTGGGTTACAGTACTATCCACAGTCCTATTAAAATAGGATTCTGCAACATACTGAGCTAATATTGGATCTGTGAATATTTCCTCAAAAGTATACTCTGTTGAAGGTTCTACTATTGTTAATGGTTGCAATTGTTCATCAACAATTACTACCTCTTCTTCCACAACAATATTTTTATCTTCAACTTCTTCATTTTCGTTTAATTCTTCATTCTCTAAATCTTGATCCTCTTCATTTGTTTCTACATCTTCATTGGCATTAATGGTTGTCATGTTTAAAAAGACTGCATTAAAAACTAATAATGATGCCACACATAAAACAAATATTCTTTTTAAAGTAATTCTCATTTAACCTTCCTTTCTTTCCCGATTCACACATTTTGTCGTATAATATTACTTATTTCGACTAAAGTATTATATCATTTTTTATTTATTAAACAACTAAAATCGATAATATGATATATTTTACCAATTTTATAAAATAAAAAAGGACTTTTCGTCCTTGTGCATTATTGTAAATATGGATTGTTGTGTTTTTCCTCTGATAATGTAGTAGCTTCGCCATGCCCTGGATAAACAGCAGCTTCTATTTCCATATCTTTTATTTTCAGTAAAGTTTGTTTAGTATCGTGATGGGAAGATAATGGAAAATCAAATCTTCCAATTGAGCCTTTAAATAAAACATCACCAGAAAAAACAATGTTTTCATTAACAAAATAAAGCATCGAGGAACCTGGTGTATGCCCTGGTAAATGTAACCATTTTATATGAAAATCAATTAATTCCATATCTAGACTCGCCTCTATAACTGGTGCATTTAAAATAAATGGTTGTTCAAACACAGATAAGTTTAATTTTGCTTCCTTCAACATTGGTATATCTTCCCCATGAATATAAATAGGACATTGATATTTATTATATAGATAATCTACAGCTCCAATATGATCAAAATGTCCATGTGTTAATAATATCGCAAAAACATGTAATTCTTCACTTTCTATATAGTTAACTACTTTTTTTTCAATTGCACCAGGATCAATAATTAAACACTCTTTTTTATCATTATTTATTATATATGCATTTGTTTGCATATTTCCTAATATCAATTTTTTTACTTTCATTTCTTACACCTCTTTCATTACAAAGAAAAAAAGCCAAATACGGCTTATTTTTTTTCTTTATGTACAGTTTTTTTATTACATCTTGGACAGTATTTATTAACTTCCATTCTATCTGGATGATTTCTTTTATTTTTTGTATTAATATAGTTTTCTTCACCGCATTCAGTACATTTTAAAGTGATATTTTCTCTCATTATCACACCTCCATTAAACTAAAACTTCCGTCTCATATGATATCATAGTATTTCAACAATTACTAGTCATTTTTCATTTAATTTGGGTATTTCTCATAATATTTGTCCATTACTAATGAGGAAATACTCATAGCTGAACTACCAGATTGGTCATTTGACTTACCATTTCGTACACCAATGCATGAGAAAACAACTTTTGCATTTCCTTCACCATCATCTGCCCAACCAGTAACTAGTTTATTATAATACTCCTGTTTATCTTGAATTACTTGGGCTGTTCCTGTTTTAGCGTATGTAGTGTATCCTTTACTAGCCCATGGTGTTCTACATAAACCATCAGAATGACTCACACATGCTTGATACCCTTCTTTTATTGTTTGCATAGCTTCACTATACTCACTAACATCATCTAAGATAGTGACATCATTTTGATATGTCGTTACTGAATTCCCAGCTTCATCAGTTGTATATGCTTCTAACAACAGACGTGGTTGGATTCGTTTTCCACCATTCGCTAAGGTAGCCGTATATTGTGCTAATTGAATATTTGTGTATGTATCATATTGTCCAATTACTAAGTCTAAAAGATTCCCAGCCTGTGGATTTGTCCCACGATTAGCAGGTGCTTCATCAGTTACATCCAACCCTGTTTTGACTCCTAATCCCAGTTCTCCAATATCTTCACGATATTTATCAAAAGCATCAAAATTAATATTTAATGGTCCATCATAAACATAATTTGCACCACCCATTTCCATCGCTATTCTAAACATATATACGTTTGATGAACGAGCTAGTGCTCTAACTGGTGTTAAGGAACCTAAATTACTCCATGATTTTTTCACTTGCGTACCTTTAATCTTAATTGGTTCATCCATATACACTGTATTCGCATCAATAATACCTTCTTTGAAACCAGCATAAATTGTAGCTCCTTTTGTTGTCGAACCAATCATGTTAACTTCTTGATAATTCCCTATTGCATAATCTATCATTTCATCAGTTTCTCTATCGTATTGTTTTCCTGACATTACTATAATATCTCCATTGTTTGGATCCATCAAAATGATAAATAATCTATCGAATTTTTCATTACCACCTGCTTGACTAGCACTTCGTAATTCATCTTCAATAACTTGATCAGCATAGGCTTGTAATTCCCAATCTATAGAAATACGTAAATTAGACCCATTTTGACCTAAATCAGCATTTGTATAAACAGGTATCGGATTTCCGTTTTCATCGTAACTAAGCGTGTATTTAGTGTCTGTACCACGTAATAAACTTTCATATTGCATTTCTAAACCACTTACTCCGATACGAGCATCATTTTGGTAGTCTAAAGCTAATAATTCTTCTCTTTGATCTAAAGTTAAACCTTGTTTCTTTGTTGTTACTTTTCCAAGTACCCTTGAAAAGTTATTTCCTTGATCATAATTTCTAGTCCAATCACTAGTAACACGAACCCCTTTTAATAAAACACTATTAGCTCCAATTTTACTAGCATCTTCTTCGCTTAAAGTTTCAATCAATACCGAAGAACCTGAAGTACATTGTTCCATCAAGAAAATTAATCTAGTTTTCTTTAGTAATGTTTCATCCATATATTGATCCATAAATTCATCAGTGAGATATTTTAACATTAAACTATTTAATTGTGCTGCTTCATCACTTTGTCCTTCTATTTCTTTTTTCTCTTCATCAGATATTAAAGATTTAGCTTCATCTGGACATGCGATAATAAAAAAATCTTTCTTTTGTCTCTCCGTAATTACACTAGTATCAATTGTTATATTATCAACTAAAAAATTAGCAGTTGTTTCTATTTCTTCACTAGTGATTGATTTTGGAGCGTAATATACTGCAGTACTAACTGTCGTATTACTTACTAATTTCACATTATTTCGATCTACAATTTCTCCACGATTTGCATCACGAGTGTATGTATTTGTTCCATATTCATCTAATTTTAATTCATATAGTGATTGTTGCGTTAACTGAATATAAGCTAAACGACTCCCTAATATTAAGGTAATGATTAATAAAAACGCAAGTAAGCCTAGCAGTCTCTTGGAAACCACGACATCTTTAGTATTTCTATATCGTTTTTGTTCTTCACTAAAACCTTCAAAATGGACTGAAGGGATTTTATCTCTTATTTTGAATGCCATTTTTTTACCTCCGTTTTGTCTTTAATAATTATAGTATAATTATTGCCTTATGTAAATAAATTAACCACTAGGTTTTTCTTAAGAAATCATTAAAAAACATACCATTATTCATAGTATGTTTTTAAAATAATTACTAATCATCATCAACTGATAATATTGCCATAAAAGCTTCTTGTGGTATTTCTACGTTCCCAACAGCTTTCATTCGTTTTTTTCCTTCTTTTTGTTTCTCTAAAAGTTTTTTCTTACGAGAAATATCTCCCCCATAACATTTAGCCAACACATTTTTACGCATCGCTTTAATTGTTGTTCGGGCAATTATTTTTCCTTGCAACGCAGCTTGTACTGGAACTTCAAACATTTGTTTAGGTATAATCTCTTTTAGTTTATCACAAATAACTTTTCCACGATTATAAGCACAATCTTTATGCACAATTGTTGATAGAGCATCAACAGCCTCACCATTTAATAAAATATCCATTTTTTGAAGTTTACTTGTGCGATATCCAATAATTTCATAATCTAAAGATGCATATCCTTTTGTTCCAGATTTTAGTTTATCAAAGAAATCATAAACTATCTCTGATAAAGGAATTGCATAAATAACATTACGACGTGTATCATCAATATATTTTATATCTTCATACTCGCCACGTTTATTTTGACATAGTTCCATAATTGCTCCAACATATTCGTTTGGAGTCATAATTGAAGCACGCACATAAGGTTCTTCAATATGATCAATAGTTTGTGGATTTGGTAGTTTAGCTGGATTATCTACAACAAGCATGCTTTTATCTGTTAAAAAACAATGATAAATAACAGAAGGTGCTGTTGCGATTAATTCTAAATCAAATTCTCTTTCCAAACGTTCTTGGATAACATCCATATGCAATAATCCAAGGAACCCACATCGAAAACCAAAACCTAATGCTTGTGATGTTTCAGGTTCAAAAAGTAATGATGAATCACTTAATTTCATTTTCTCTAAGGCTTCTCTTAAATCTTTATAACGAGCATTATCAATAGGATAAAGACCACAAAATACCATCAGATTTAATTGACGATATCCAGGTAATTGAATATTTGATTCATTCTCTAGCGTCGTTATTGTATCTCCGACATGGACATCTTGTATAGACTTAATAGATGCACAAATCCAACCTACTTCACCGGTTACCAAAATATCTTTCTTTACTTCTTTTGGTGTTCTAACACCTACTTCTGTTACCTCATAAGTAGCATCTGTAGCTAAGAATTTAATAGTATCACCAACACTAATCGTTCCCTCTTTAATTCTGACAAAAACAATAACACCACGATAACTATCGTAAAGTGAATCAAAAATCAATGCTTGTGTTGGATTATCAACGCTTCCATTAGGAGCAGGGAACTCATGTACGATTTTTTCTAATACCTCTTCTACATTAACTCCCGTTTTAGCAGAAATTAATGGCGCATGATCTGCTGGTAACCCAATTACTTCTTCTACTTCTTGAATAACTCGTTGAGGGTCCGCGCTAGGTAAATCTATTTTGTTAACTACAGGTAATATTTCTAAGTTGTTATCCAAAGCCAAATACACGTTCGCTAACGTCTGTGCTTCTACCCCTTGTACTGCATCTACTACTTCATCA
>JBKEBJ010000224.1:0-3749 GCA_047973105.1 Coprobacillaceae bacterium
CCTATCTATTGTTTTAGCAGCACCTATAGTATGCAATGTTGAGAATAATAAGTGTCCTGTTTCTGCTGCCGTTGATGCAATGGAAATCGTTTCAAGATCTCGCATTTCTCCTACAAGTATAATATCAGGATCTTCACGTAATGCTGCACGTAACGCTCTATCAAAACTAAATGTATCTTTACCAACTTCTCTTTGAGATATAATAGATTTTCTATGTTTGTGTACATATTCAGTAGGATCCTCTATAGTTATTATATGCTCATTTCTTGTCATATTTATTTCATTTATCATTGCCGCAAGAGTAGTAGATTTTCCTGAACCAGTAGGCCCAGTAACCAAAATCATTCCACGTTTTTTATTACACAATTCTCTACAAATTTTAGGTAACTTTATTTCATCAAAGGTAGGTATTTCTGTTTTAATAGAACGCATAACAATAGCAGGATTTCCTTGTTGAAAAAACATATTAACCCTAAAACGACCTGCTGACATAGTTTGAAATGCTATGTCTAATTCTTTTTCCTCAAAAAACTTTTTAAATTCAGCATTAGTTGTCAAATCTCTAGCATATTTTTCTGTATCATTACCATCTAGTACATCTCTACTCATAGCCATAAGAGATCCATTTATTCTCGCTATAGGAGGCGATCCAGTTGTAATTAATATATCAGATGCACCATTTTGTACTGCCTTATTTAAAATTTCAATAATTGTCATGTTTTCACCCTTTATAGATTTTCAAAAAATTATTCACATACTATTCCATAGTGTAAGCAACTTTTATTAGTTCATCTATCGTAGTCTCACCTTTCAAAATAAGTTTTCTACAAGACTCTTGCAACGTATCCATGCCATTTTTAATAGCACGATCTTTTATAGCATCAGCAGAAGCACCTGAATTTATTAATAATCTTATATCTGATGTAACAGCTAATATTTCATGTATTGCCGTTCTACCTCTATATCCAGTTCTTGAACAGTTATTGCAACCTTTGCCCCTATATATTACAGTAGGTTCAATTATTCCTAATAAATTCATTTCATCTGGAGTAGTGACATGCTCCTCTTTACAAGTAGGACAAATCTTTTTAACTAATCTTTGAGCAACAACACCAGATATTGCACTTGATACAAGATAATTTTCAATACCCATATCAATAAGTCTAGTAACTGAGCTAGATGTGTCATTAGTATGTAGTGTAGATAAAACTATATGCCCAGTTATAGATGCTCTAATGGCTATTTGAGCAGTTTCTTTATCACGAATTTCTCCCACCATTATAACATCCGGTTCTTGACGTAATATAGATCTAAGTGCAGTAGCAAATGTAAGCCCCGCCTTTTCATTAACTTGTGTTTGATTAATTCCATCAATTCTATATTCAACTGGATCTTCTACAGTAATAATATTATTATTTATAGTATTTAACATTCTTAAAATTGTATATAATGTTGTAGTTTTACCAGAACCAGTTGGACCAGTAACCAAAACTGTCCCTTCTGGTACCTTTAGTATTTCTTTTATAAGATGTTCATTTTTATCAGAAAAATTAAGATCTTCAAAATTTACTAATAATGAACTTCTATCAAGTAAACGTATAACAACTTTTTCACCAAAAACAGTTGGTAAAATAGATATACGCATATCTATACTTTTACCATAAATTACAGTTTCTAAGCGTCCATCTTGAGGTTTACGACGTTCCGAAATATCCATATTGCCAATTATTTTAACACGTGCAACAATAGCTAACAAAGTTTCTCGTGTCGATGTCATAGCTTCTATTAATTCACCATCTATACGATACCTAACTCGTACTCTATCCTCAAATGGCTCTATATGTATATCTGATACCCCACGACGAACAGCTTGATTAATAATTGTATTTACCAGTCTTACCATTGGCGAATTTAATACATCATCATCTTCTGCCGTATCCATTGACATATCTATATTCATCATCGAATTTGATGCTTGAAACTCCTTAATCGCTTTATCAGCCTCTTCTTGATCATCATAAAAACGATTAATCGCACCAATAATATCACTTCTTTTTGCAATGCAAATTTGAATATCCATACCTGTTTGAATACGAACATCATCAATACCAAACTGATCAAGAGGATCAACAACTGCAACTATTAATCTATTATTATCAATTTGAACTGGTATTAAGTTATTACTTCTAGCTAAAGATTGAGTAATAAGCTTTGGCGCTTTAGGATCAATATCAAGCGAAGAAACATTAACAAAAGGTACATCTAGCTGTGCCGATAGCACAGCTATAAGATCATCTTCTGTAATTAAATGCTCTTGTATTAGTATTTCGCCTAATTTTTTTCCGTCTGCTTTTTGTTGTACAAGAGCTAATTGTAGTTGTTTTTCAGTTATTCTATTTGCTTTAACTAAAATATCACCTAAACGTAAACTTTTCGCCATAATATCCTCACAAATTTTTTAGTCTCTATAATAGTGGTATATCAATATCAGATTCCAAGATAGCATCTTTTTTATATAATTGTTCTTTACTTTTTAATTCAATGCTTTCTTTTTGTTGAGTACTATCATTTTTTAATTTTTCGATAAGAGAATTTGTATCATTATCAATATCAGTATCAAACAAAAATTTACCATCTTCTTTTTTATTAAATTCAAAACCTCTAGAATCAGTTTCATTAATATCATCAAATATAAACCCCGACACTATAGGCACTTTGTCTATATTAATATTTCTATGTTCATTAATTTCATCTTCTACTGTTCTACCGTAATATGATGAAATACCTTTATTATCAGATTCTAATTTATTAGATAAATCAAAAATATCCTCATCTTTTTGTGTTATAATTTTACTAAACATATCTTCTGTTTTATCATTATTTTCTAAAGAAAAAGATGTTTTAATAATATTGTCTATATCATTTTCTTCTTCAGATATATATATGTTCACTCTGTCTTTACAAAATATACTTTGAAAAAAATTCAATTCCGGCATCATCGCACTCCTATCTCTCATTCCTTGCTATTATAAGTAGTCTTATTAATGTTAGTAAAGATGAAATAGCAGCAGCAACATAAGTAAGTGCTGCAGCTGATAACACTTTTCTTGCGCCTGCCTCTTCTCTTTCATCAATAATTCCTGATGATAACATTACTTTAATAGCTCTACTTGATGCATTAAATTCAACTGGCAAAGTAACAAATTGAAATATAACTGCAGCTGAAAAAACAACTACACCAATATATATGAAAGTAGGCGAACTCATAAACATTCCTAAAATAACAAGTGGCATAGACATTTTAGAACCTATTTGTGCTGCCGGAACTATAGCTGAACGGATATTAAGTGGAACATAGCCAACATTATGTTGTATTGCGTGTCCACACTCATGAGCAGCTACAGATATAGCTGCAATAGACTTAGCGCTATATACATTCTCTGATAGTCTTACAGTCTTTGACCTTGGATCGTAATGATCAGTTAAATTACCTCTTATGTGTTCTACATTAACATTGTTTATTCCTTGTTCCGAAAGAATACGTCTAGCAATATCAGCACCTGTGTAGCCTGACGAACTCATAACCTTTGAGTATTTTTCAAAAGTAGATTTCACTTTCATACTTGCATACATTGAAAGTAAAATCGCTGGTATCAAAATTACCATTGAACCATAATATCCCATATTAATCCTCCAATATTAAAAGATGAAGTCGAAATTAAATTTTTCAAAAATTTCAACTTATCCAA
>JBKEBJ010000237.1:0-5833 GCA_047973105.1 Coprobacillaceae bacterium
ACAAATATGATCTTCCTTAGCCTCATAAGAATTAATAGTATCCAATTTATCTTCTGGTAAACAATTATGCTTTACATATTCTATCCCTGCATTTTCTGCGATAGTTTTTGCAGAATATTCATTATCACCTGTTAATAATATGGTTTTAACATCACTATTATGAAGCTTGTCTACCATTGATTTTGCTTCATCACGAATGATATCACTCAAAGCAATGCACCCTACTGCAACTTGATTAATAGAAATATATATAATGGTACTTCCTTCATTTATATTTGTTTGTGCTAATTCTTTTATGTCTTCTAATGCAGTCACTTCATTTTCCATTAAAAATGCATTGTTTCCCGCCAATACTTTATTACCTTCAACTATAGCTTGAACACCTCGACTCGCAATCAATTTAAAGGACTCTGGTTGTTTATCAATTTCCAGTTGATTACAAATATTATAATGCGCAACAATAGCTTTCCCTAAAGGATGTTCAGAACGTAATTCAGCAATTGTTGTTATATACAATAACTCTTCTTTTGTATAATTTGATGTTGTTAAAATCGCGGTTACTTTAGGAACTCCATAAGTAAGTGTTCCTGTTTTATCAAAGGCAATATATTTAACTTTTGCTAGTCTTTCTAGTGCATCTCCTTCTTTAATTAAGATTCCATATTTTGTAGCATTACCAATTCCTGCCATAATAGCTGTTGGCGTTGCAAGTACTAGGGCACATGGACAAAATACAACAAGTATTGTTACAGAACGAATAATTTCATTTGTTACTATATATGTTCCTATGGCTGATATTAAGGCAATAACGACAATCCAAGTTGCCCATTTATCAGCCATTCCTACAATTTTTGCCTTATTAGCATTCGCTGATTCTACTAACTTAATCATTCTTTGAATAGAACTATTCTCACCTACTTTGGTGGCTTTCATTTCAAAGGTTCCAAACTGATTAACAGTTCCACTAAAAACTTCATCTCCTATACTTTTATCAACAGGTAAAGATTCGCCAGTCATGATTGCTTGATTAATGGAAGTTTTTCCTTCAATCACAATGCCATCAACAGCAATTGTTTCTCCAGCTAATACACGTAAAATATCACCTAACTGTACTTCCTTTGCAGAAATTACTTTTTCTATTCCATTTCGAATAATTCTGGCTGTTGTAGGTGTTAACTCCACTAATTTTTCAATACCTGCTCGAGCTTTAGATACAGTTCTATCTTCTAAATAAGCACCTAGTGTCATAATAAAAGCTATTTCTCCCGCCGCAAATATTTCTCCAATAATAATGGAAGCCATTAGAGCTAAAGATACCAATACATCGGCTTTAATATCAAATTCACTAATCAATGCTTGTAAGGCACCAATAATGATTGGTACACCGCATAAAACAATGGCAATCCAAGCAATATCAATTGGTAAGTTTCCTAGTTGAAAAAAACTAATAATTAATGAAATAAAGGAAATTACTAAAAATAATACTGTTCTTCTTTCTTCATCTTTAAGTATTGAAATCATTTTTTCCTCCCACCATACCCATAGGGGGTATATGTATATTATAATACTACCTCCACTTTATTTCGTCAATAAAAAAACTCCTGTTAAGGAGTTATCATACATTTAATATCTATGTCATACGAGAAAAATGTTCAATAGCTTTAGCGAAATCAGCAATTGTTTTATCAGCATCACCATGTTCTAGTCCTTCTTTAACACAATGATTTAAATGCCCTTCTAAAATAATTTGTCCAGCTTTATGCAAGGCACTTTTAGCAGCATTAATTTGAATTAAGATATCTTCACAAGGAATATCCTCATCAACCATCTTATCAATTGCTTTTACTTGACCTTCAATACGTTTTAATCGTTTATGTAAATTATCACTATCCATACATTGACGCATTTTTCTTTCCTTCTTTCTTTTTATTCGTATTTTTATAGTATCATTGCCTTATCATAAAGTCAATTTTAGGATTGTATTTTCATAGGATTGATTCTCCCCATTTTATTAGTGAATTCCCTGATATTTATTAGGTTTACAAGTTTGTAAAACAGGGTGAAAAATAGTATAATAATAGAGTGTTATAAGGAGGAAAATGATGGCAAAAAAACAAATTGATACAAAATACATAAAGCAATTTAAAAAGGGAGATTTAGATGCTTTTAGTAAGATATATATGTATTACAAAGATCCACTTTTTTATTTTATTTTAAACCTAGT
Organism: Coprobacillaceae bacterium; assembly: GCA_047973105.1. GTDB lineage: Bacteria > Bacillota_I > Bacilli_A > Erysipelotrichales > Coprobacillaceae > CAKVJS01. Next base: position 2,225 of record JBKEBJ010000237.1, read on the forward strand.
AAAAAATCCAACAGATGCAGAAGATGTGTTACAAGAAACCTTTGTTCAAGTTATAAATAAAATTCAAACTCTAAAGAAGGTTAATTCCTTTTATTTATGGTTATATCAAATTGCATATAATAACGCTATGCAAGTACACCGTAAAAAATCTAATATGTCAATATCTAAAGAAGAATTTCCATTTGATACTATTGTTGATCAAACATCTACACCTAATGAATCTTTAAACAAGCAAGAATTACTTAATGTTATTGAAGAAGAAATTCAAAAGTTACCTTCTTCTTATATTCAGGTCGCTTACTTACGATATTTTGAAAATCTAACCACAAGAGAAATTGGAATTATTTTAGATATTCCAGATGGAACTGTAAAAAGTCGTTTAAAAACAATTCGTGAAAAAATTCAACCAACATTGAAAAGTCGAGGATTTTCTCCAAAAACATATTTCTCTTATACAATTGCTCCTATAGTATTTCAAGCGTTTAATGAAATAGTGCAACAAAACGCTATATCATCAGATATAACTTCAAAAATATATGAAAACATTGGTTCCATTGGTAATATCTCCCTTGGCGCACTAGGAACTAGTAGTATCGTAAGTGCGAACGCTACATCTTTAGGTCTTAAGTTTATTTTAGTTATCTCTTTAACAGGTACTCTTACCGCTGGCACATATGCCATTACTTCATCTGATAATCCAACAATTGAAGAAATTTCTTATTATAACTTACCTACAAATAAGAATATTGAGGTAAGTGTTACAATTAAAAAAGATACTAATAAAGAGTCAGTATCTATAACCAGTCAAAATCAACCCCTTGATTTTCATATGCAAGAGAATATTGTTACATTTATAGTAAGTCAAAATGGTGACTATAAAATAAGTGTTAATGATGTAACAGAAAAAATCACAATTGATACAATAGATAAAGAATATCCTATACTTACTCAAGCTAATTATCAAGAACAAGTTCTTTCTTTGTCTTTAAGTGATAATCTTACAGGTATCGATTATAATAATTCATACGTAGAGTATCAAGGAAATCAATATAGTATTTCAAAGGAGGGAAAAGTGTCAGGTGAATTTGATGATAATATCATTGTTCATGTATACGATCAAGTGGGTAATTTCATGGCTTACGCTGTCGATCTTATACAAGAATAATATTACATATATACCTGATTAATAAATATGTATAAAAAAATAATTACAATACTATCCCCTATCTTTTTTCTACTTACTTTTATTAATACTAGCCTTACTATACAAGCTATTGATTATTATCAACTACAAGAATCTTCTGTTGCATATTGGAACGATCAAGGGACAATAAAAACCTTACCAGATCGCAATAGTAATCAGATAATTCCTTATGGGAGTACTTTACGATTTGATATATCTGTATCTAATACCAATGGCAATATCAATACACAAATAAGTTTTTATAAAAAACAGGGAATTTCTTTCTTAGAGTATTACCCTGGTGTATTAAAAATAAATGGAGCTAATGCTTCCCTTGATCAATATAATGCATTTATTAGTGATGGTGGTTTGTCTACTACTTTAACCTCAACAAATACAATTTTTAGTCTTGAGGTTAAATCTACCGGAACTAGTAATCAAAAAGTTTCTGGAGATATGAAAATATTCTCTAACGATGTCACTGTTGGTAAAAAACAAGTACAACAGAACATGCCTTTTACAGTAATTTTGAAAAAGAAGAACAAGTAACTATTAATTTCTTTAATCAGTTAGGAAATCAAATTAGTACTTCTACAGTAGTAAAGAATAATAGCATCTCTATTCCTAATGTAACCTATTATGGACATAACTTTATTGGTTTTAATACAAATCCTGACGGTAATGGAATATACTTTAATGGTATTGCTTCTTCTTCGATGAATCTATACGCTATTTTTGAAGCGAAAGTATTTCAAGTCAATTATTATGTCGATGAACTTCTATATCAAAGTCGTAATGTTCGCTTTGGTGAAAATGCTGAACAATTAGTACCTCCTGATAAAGAAGGTAACCGCTTTTTGAAATGGAATGTCAGCCTAGATAATATAACACATAATATTGATGTTTATGCGATTTATGAATTGGACGATATTACTAAAGAATATCCAGATAGCAATATTACTATGTTACAAGGAATCAAAGGTGATTCTTCATTAGAAAAAAATAAGAATTTTAGTATAATTTTTGATTCTACTGTAAAAGAAAAAACAATTATGGAAGAAACAAACCATACAAAAATAATAACTCCAACACCTTCTAATAATATAGCTTCTATATTAACGATTATCTTTGGTATTATTTCTATTGGTATATTTGTTTACATAAAAAGAAAATAAAAGTACATTTCAATAATAAATTGAGATGTACTTTTTATTTCTATTCTTCTGATTTTTTCTTTCTTAAATAAATATAACTTCCTGTTATAAATATCATAGCTACATATCCCCACAATGTTTTACTAGTATCATTAGTAGCAATAGTATTAGCTCCTGTAGTTCCTGGTGCTTCTACTTCATCACTACCATATACTTCTACTTGTACAGTTGTGCTAATTGTAGTCTCATTTCCATCTGTATCAATATATACACCTGTAAATGTTAAGGAATATATTCCACCATTTACATCTGCTTGATTAATAGTATAAAGTTGAGTAGTATCTACTTTTGTAAGTAACATTGTTCGTGTTTTTGTTTCTTCTTGATTTAATAATACTACTTTCACTTCTGCTTTATTAATTGCATTAGTTTCATCTAATGATTTTGCCTCTTGGTATGATAAACTAAAGTCATTAGCTGTTATTGATAATTCATTACCATCTGGAGTTATTACTGGTGGTGGTGTTTTCTCACCTTTAACAACGACTGTAATTACTTTACTAACAGAAAGATTTCCATTTTGAATATCAAATGTTAATTCATAAATACCACCTGTAGTTGGTGCATTTTTAATTTTATTTAACTGTTCAGTATTTACTGTAACTTGATTTGTTAAATCTGTTGCATCTATAGTAACCCCTTCTTCATCCTTATCTAATTTATAGGCAAAGGCATTACCATGCGTACTATCTTTAACAATTTCATCTGTTAAATTAATAGCCTCTGTTTGTTCAATAGTAAAACTGTTTGCATAGATAAATAGGCTATGTGTTGGTTCTGTTATAGTTCCTTTAGGTTCAATTGTAACTGGTACTGTCTTCTCAGATATTTTACCATCCGGATTTGTAGCAGTATATTTTACTTTATATACTCCTATTTTACTAAAGTCATCACTTGGTCCACTTACTACTTCATATTTAATTGTATTATTTCCACCAATAGTATTAGCAGGACCAGGAATTGTTATGTCTGTTGCAACTTGATTCAAAGTATCACTTGCTTGTTTCCATGAAACTATAGGATTATTTATTACACCTGTAATAACATCATTTTCTTCCAAAGTATATTCTTGACCAGTCGCATTTATTATAGGTAATCCATGAACTTTAATAGTTACACTTGCTGTTCCTTCATTTCCCCATTGATCTACTACTTTGTAATCTACATTATATGTTCCTGCTTCTTTATACTTTTCTTCATTTACTGGAATTT
>JBKEBJ010000238.1:0-2792 GCA_047973105.1 Coprobacillaceae bacterium
AAGATATTCATTATACTATAACAGATGGTAAATTATATTTTGTTGCTAATAGTAATGGTGATTATGTAATTCAAATTAAAGATACTAAAGAAACAATATCTATTGATAAAATTGATAAAGAAGCACCTACATTACTTGATACTAATTATCAAGACAAAAAATTATCATTATCTTTAAATGATAACCTTTCAGGTATAGATTACAACACTTCTTATGTAGAGTATCAAAATCAACAATACACTATTGATACTAACGGTATTGTAGAAGGTGAATTTAATGATAATATTCTTGTTTGTATTTATGACTATACTGGTAATTTTATGAAATATTCTGTTGCACTATCTAATTTAGAACAATAAAGGAGAAAGAATATTAGATGAAAAAAAGAACAATATATTTATTATTCCTTATCCTATTAAACCTATCATACATAGTCAATAGTTCAACAATAACTGCTACTAATTATTTCCAACTCCAACAATCTTCTAACGCGTATTGGATTGACCAAGGGCAAATCAAAAACTTACCTGCTACTACAAGTAGTGAATCTATTCCCTATGGTAGTGTATTGCGACTCGATTTCAACATTACTAATAATAGTGGTAATTTGAGCTCTAGTATTTCATCATTAAAGAAACAAGGCATTTCTTTTCTTGATTATTATTCTGGTATTTTAAAAATCAATGGTAATAATGCAAGCAAAGAACAATATAATAGTTTAATTAATGGACAAGGCTTATCTACAACTTTATCTCCTTCGAATACTTCCATTAGTATTGATGTGATGTCTGTTGGTACTCCCTATCAAAAAATTGCAGTTGATTTACAAATCTTATCTAATGATATAACTAGTGGAATGAATACAAAAACTTATGAACATGCTTTTTATAGTAATTTTTCATCTATTGAGAAAGTTAATATTAATTTTTATGATAGTACGGGTAGTTTAATCCAATCTATTACAACAACAAAAAATGAATATATAACTTCTCCAAATACATCATTATATGGATATAATTTAATTGGTTTTAATACAAGTCATGATGGTAGTGGTACGTATTTTCATGGAACTGCTAACGACTCAATAAATTTATATGCTATTTTTGAACCAAAGAAATTTACCGTTAATTATTTTGTTGATGATCAATTGTTTGAATCTAAGATTTATTCTTTTGGTACAGATGCTTCAAATCTAGTTCCTCCCGATAAAGAACATAGTAAGTTTGTGAAATGGAATGTTGATCTTTCTTCCATCTCTAATGATGTTAATGCATATGCAATCTACGAAGATTCTCTTATTTCAGGGGATAATATTTTAGTTTTAGATAGTTTAAATGGTGCTGATGGTATAGAAAAAAACAAGAATCATTCCATTCAATTTGATGAAACCATTACCACTCAAAGTTCCATCAAAGAAGATCAAAATACTACTATTTTCAAACCAATATACAGCATTAATCCATATATCTTATACGCTTTACTCATAGTATCAGTTTCTTTATTTATATTTAGTATTTACAAAGTGGTGAAACATAAAAAGTATCAGTAAAATGAACCAACCCCTTTCTTGGCTTTCCAAGTTTTAGAGATTGGTTCAAAATAGCTGATATTTTTTTATGTTCTACTTCTGATATTTTTCTTAATTAAATACATTGTTGATAAACATAGAGCTATTCCATAAATCAGAATAGAAGTATTATCTCCCGTTCCTACTCCATTACTAGTAACATCTGACTTTCCATTTACAGTTACTACAACACTCACAGAAACAGAAGTTTCTTTTCCTTCTTGATTAATATAAGAAGCAGTAAATGTTAAATCAAAAGATGAACCATTAATTCCAACACTATTTATTTCTGATAATTGTTCAGAATTAGCTGATATTTTTAATACTGCACTCCTTGATAATTCCTCATCATTTAATAGAACGGCCTGAGCAGTAGCTTTTACAATTGCTTCTGCTTCATCTAAAGTTTTTGCTTCTTGATAAGAAATAGTAAAATCATTAGCTGTTACTATTAAGTTCGTATCACCATCAACCATAACAGAACTTCCTTTAACAATAACCTTAACTATTTTACTTACAGATTTATTTCCTTCTTTTACCTCAAATGTTAAATCAAAGATTCCACCTTTTTCAGATGCATTAATGATTTGTTGTAACTGATTTTCATTGACAGTAATGTTATCTGTAATATCCGTATATTCAATAATATTTCCATCAGCATCTTTCACTGTCTTATAAGCAAAAGCATTACCATGCGTACTATCTTTTACAATAGCAGTAGTTAAATTATGATTTTGTCCTGCTTCAACTACAAACCCATTAGCTGAAATTGATAAAGTATCTGTTGGATCCGTTGTTATACCTCTAGCATTTATTACTACAGATATTGTTTTTTCACTGCTTCTACCATCAGGATTTATTGCTGTATAGGTAACATTATATATTCCCAATTTACTAAAATCTGTACTTGGACCACTTGTGATTTCATACATAATGGTATTATTTCCACCAATGTCATTAGCTGGACCTAAGATGTCTATAAAAGTTGGAACTTCACCCACTATATCGCTAGCTTGCATCCATGACGCCGTTGGATTTCCTCCAACACCTGATAGAATAGTACTATCATCAATAAAGTATTCTTGGAAGTTTGCTGAAATTACTGGTAATCCATGAACTTTAATAGTTACACTTGCTGTTCCTTCATTTCCCCATTGATCTACTACTTTGTAATCTACATTATATGTTCCTGCTTCTTTATACTTTTCTTCATTTACTGGAATTT